>JBIIQP010000002.1:0-55802 GCA_044341975.1 Crocinitomicaceae bacterium | reverse complement strand
ATCCCAAACTAATAAAAATGGCAAGAATACTAATTGTTGATGATGAGCGTGCAATCAGAAGAGCGTTGCGTGAGATTTTAGAGTTTGAAGGATTTGAAGTTGACGAAGCTGAACATGGAAAGGAGGGCGTTGAGAAGGCAACGAATAAATTATACGATGTGATTTTTTGTGATATTAAAATGCCACAGATGGATGGTATGGAAGTATTGGATGCCTTGAACAAAGCAAATGTTGATTCGCCAATTATTATGATTAGTGGCCACGGAAATATAGACACGGCTGTGCAAGCAATCAAAAATGGGGCATTCGACTTTATTGAAAAGCCATTGGATTTAAACCGCATATTGGTAACACTAAGAAATGCAAAAGACAGAACGGTGCTGGTTGAGGAGACAAAGCAGTTAAAAACAACGGTTAAACGTTTCAAAGGAAGTTCTATTATTGGAGAAACAGAAGGTATTCAGCGTATTAAGGAGATGATTGAAAAGGTCGCACCTTCTGATGCTAGGGTGCTGGTTACAGGTGGCAATGGTACTGGAAAAGAATTGGTTGCACGTTCTCTTCACGATAATTCGAATAGAAGTAAAATGCCATTTATTGAGGTGAATTGTGCAGCAATTCCATCTGAATTAATTGAGAGCGAATTATTTGGCCATGAGAAAGGTGCCTTTACTTCAGCAGTGAAAGATAAAAAAGGGAAGTTCGAACTTGCGTCAGGTGGAACCTTGTTTCTAGATGAAATAGGCGATATGTCGGCAAGTGCCCAAGCAAAAGTGCTGCGAGCGTTGCAGGAAAATGTAATTCAAAGGGTTGGGGGTGAACGCGATATCAAAGTGGATTGTCGGGTAGTGGCTGCAACGAATAAAGACTTGCGCAAGGAGATTGAAGAAGGGCGTTTTCGCGAAGATTTATACCACCGATTAGCTGTTATTTTAATTCATGTGCCTTCACTGAACGAACGACGAGACGATATTCCATTGCTGGCAGAGCATTTCCTGACAATGGTATGCGCTGAACACGGAATAAGTCGCAAAGAATTTACAGATGACGCCCTGGAGGCATTGAAAAATACAGATTGGTCAGGAAATATTCGCGAGTTGCGCAATATTATAGAACGTCTTGTGATCCTTTGCGGTGACAAGATCACGGGAACTGATGTGGAATTGTTCGCAAATCCGCGTATAAAAAGCTAAAAAAAGACTGAAAAAGATATGAATTCACTAGTAAAGAAAATGATCCCGCATGCGGTGGCAGTTGTTGTGTTCATCGCACTGTCAAGTATGTATTTCTCATCGGTTTTTCAAGGGTACGATTTGAGACAAGGTGATGTTCGCCAATACAAGGGAATGGCAAAGGAGATTGATGACTACAGAGTCTTGAACGGTGAAGAGGCACTTTGGACCAATTCCATGTTCGGTGGGATGCCGGCCTATCAGATCTCGATCGATCATCCGAACAATTACCTGGTAGTAGTGAACAAAATGCTTCAGTTAGGTCTTCCGGGTCCGGTGGGATTATTGT
The DNA here is from genome assembly GCA_044341975.1 of Crocinitomicaceae bacterium. Lineage (GTDB taxonomy): Bacteria > Bacteroidota > Bacteroidia > Flavobacteriales_D > Crocinitomicaceae > M0103. Next base: position 54,281 of record JBIIQP010000002.1, on the reverse strand, counting down.
TCATTGCGATGCTTGGTTTTTACATTTTCGCGCTTTGTTTGCGAATCAATCCATGGCTGGGAATGCTTGGAGGACTTGCTTTTGGATTTTCAACGATAAACATTCTGTACATTGGGGCAGGGCACGTTACCAAAGTGAACGCTATCGCTTACATGGCACCTGCATTGGGAGGTTTGATACTGGCGTTCCGGGGGAAATTACTGGTCGGGGCTGCGGTGTTTGCACTGTTCTTCGGTCTGAATCTCACTTGTAACCACTTCCAGATGACCTATTACCTGGTCTTCCTGCTGGCAGCTGTGGCAGTTGCAGAATCTGTAAGACTTTTGATCGCTAAGGATATCGTCAATCTGGGTAAGATCATTGGAGTACTGGCAGTTGCGTCAGTGATCGGTGTTCTTCCTGGAATTGGAAATATCACATCTACGTTGGAATACAGTAAGTATACCACTCGTGGGGCAACAGACCTGACCATCAAACCAAAGGGAGATAAGAAAGCCGAACGGGCAAAGGAAGGTTTGAACACGGACTATATCCTTGAATACAACTACGGAAAAGGGGAGATCCTGTCTATCATCGCTCCAAACGCTAAAGGTGCAAAGGATGATATGATCGGTCATGATGAAGATGCGATGGTCAACGTGGACAGTGAGTTCGCCGAGCAGATCTCGAAAATGAACCATTACTGGGGTGGACAGCGAATGAGTGGTGGAGCATTCTACTTCGGTGTAGTGATGTTCGTTTTCTTCTTGTTCGGAATGATCTTCGTCAAAGATTCATTGAAATGGCCTTTCCTTGTGATCACAGTGCTGGCATTATTGCTTGCGTCGAAAGATCCGGGAGGACTGAACGACTTCTTTATTAACAAGTTCCCGCTTTATAACAAGTTCAGGGATTCCAAAATGATCCTAGTCCTTATTCAGGTCATGGTGCCTGCAATGGGTATCTTGTTCATTGATAAATTACTGGATAAGAAAGACATCCTTTTCGGTAAAAAGGCTTTACTGATCGCAAGTGGTGCGTTGGTGTTCCTCGGGATCGTTCTTTACGCGGCACCATCGATCTCAGGTTCCTTCCTGCGTTCTGAGGAGATCTCTCAGTTCGATCAGGCGATGGCTGCATCAAAGGATCCACAGCAAACTGATTACCTAAATGGGCTAAAGCAAAGTCTGATCGAAACCAGAGCCGGTATTTATAAAGCAGAGATCGGTCGTACGATCATGCTCATCATAGTCGGTTGCGGTCTAATCCTACTCACACTATATACGAAGATCAATCGAGCGATCTTTACTATGATCGCCATGGTCTTTGTTTTTGGTGATAATTTGTCGGTGAGCAAGCGCTATCTGAATAATGAAAGCGAAGGAGTTCAGTATGCATCGTATGATGACGAAGAGGTAGCGGCCTTCCCGTTCACTTCATCCACGGCAGATCTTTCCATACTTAACCGGGAAAAGGGTTCTATTTCCGGATTTGATTCCAAGGTAAGAGAGTTAAAGGATAAACTTGCTGAGACACCGAATTTCAGAAACACCGATGACAGCAGAAAACTGGAAGAGATTGCCGCTTTTGGAGTACTGAACCTCAATTCGGATTATCGAGTGTTAACTTTCGGGAATCCTTTCAATGAGACGAATACCAGCTACTTCCACAAGAGCATTGGTGGATATCACGGAGCAAAGTTGAAGCGCTATCAGGAAATGATCGATTTCCATATTGCCAATGAAATGATGCAGATGAATTCAGTGATCAGTGAGGCTAAAAACAAGAAGTTACGCGAGTATGCGGCAGTAATGCCTATCGCTCCGGATCAAGCTCAGGCTGTTTTTGATACCATTTCCGTTGGGGATATCGAATTGCCGGCATCAACTCCTGTTCTGAACATGTTGAATACGAGGTACCTGATCCTGGATCCAAACAAACCTGCCATGATGAACAATGCAGCCAACGGAAATGCTTGGTTTGCGGAAAAAGTGATCGCTGTGACTTCAGCAAATGACGAAATGTCCAAGATCGAAGGTCTGAACGTGAAGAAAGAAGCGATCGTCAACACCAAGGATTTTGCGAAGGTGAAATCTCCTGCAGCTCCTGATTCAACGTCGAAGATAACGCTTACGAAATACGGTACGCGCGTGGTGACCTATCGGTCGCAGTCGAATGTGGAAGCACCGGCGATCTTCAGCGAGATCTGGTATCCGGAGGGATGGAACTGTTACGTCGATAACAATTTGGTAGAGCAATTCAGAGCGAATTACATTCTGCGCGGTGCAGTGATCCCTGCTGGTAAGCATACAGTAGAATGGCGCTTTGAACCGAAGACCTATTACACTTCCAATACCTTCTCACTGTTAGGTTCGATCTCGGTGCTACTTTCTTGCATAGTGGTCTTTGGAATGAGCTTGAAGGGAAGTTTCAAAAATGAAGAACAGGCATAATCACGAGGGAAATGGAGGTTCAGGTAGACAGATCACATTATGATTTTTTCAATTATGTTGATATAGATCGATTCAATTCATTCTATTATCAGTTATTATTGATCAAAAAGATCTGCCCTGAAACCATTCTGGACATTGGACCCGGGAACAATTTTCTCCGAGATCTCCTGTCTAAGGATTTCGATTTCAAAACGATCGATATCGATGGTGAACTTGAACCTGATTTTATTGGATCTGTAGATGCTATGCCCCTGGATGGCGGTTCTTTTGACCTTTTGTGCTGTTTTCAGGTACTCGAACATTTGCCATTCGATAAATTTGAGCAATGTTTATCAGAGCTACACAGAGTTTCGCGTCAACATGTACTTTTAAGTTTGCCCTATTCCCGATTGGATCTGAAGCTCAGTTTCAGATTCACTATTTTGAAAGAAATGCGTTTCTTGATCACCATCCCGAAGTTCTACAAGAAGAACAAGTTCGATGGTCAGCATTACTGGGAGATCGGAAGAGGAACAACCCCGAAACGTTTGATCAAAGAAAAGATCGAGAAGTTCTTTGTGATCGAAGAAGTGATCAATCCTTTCGAAAATCCCTATCATATCTTTTATAAACTGAGAAAGAAATGACGGACATCCGTGTTTCTGTCATTATGGCCGTTTATAACGCTTCAGAATTCCTTGATGAAGCGATCAGCTCCATTTTGAATCAGAGTTATCCCTCTTTCGAATTGATAATTGTCAATGACTGTTCTACAGATGGTTCATGGGACATCATTCTTAAGTATGCGAATCACGATAAAAGAATTGTGGCTATTAAGAATGATGAGAATAAGGGCAGGGCTGTGACTCGCAATATAGCGTTGGATAGTGCTAAGGGTGAGTTCGTTGCTGTTCTTGACGCTGATGACGTTGCAATGCCGGATCGATTGGCTAAACAAGTTGAATTTTTGGATCTCAACCCAGAAATTTTTCTTGTTGGAACAGGTGCGATACGTATTGACGAAAAGGGAAACAAGATCGGAGCGCATGCACCAATAAAGGATGCGATCAAAGTAGGAGAGAGGTTGGTGCAGAGAAATTGCATTTACCATTCAACAGTGATGTACCGTGCAACGGAAATACGTTACCGGCAAAAATTTCCGTTGTCTCAGGATTATGATTTCTACCTTCAATTATTGGCAGCAGGTAAAAGGTTAACGAATATTCCTGATCAACTCATCCAATACCGTATTTTTTCGAGTGCGGCCTCCTGGACCAATGCAGCGAAGCAACGACTGTTTGCGCAAAAAGCCAGGGAGTTCTTTCTTCAAAGCAAGGCAGGCAGTGAGGGTGGGTATGATCAATTCGATCCTGATAGTATTTTAAAATTGGACTTGAACAACTCCAACGACAAACTGGTCCTTGAGACCGAGATAGAAGCATTGTTTAAGCTTTCTGAATTTGGGAAAATGAGAAAAGTATGTAGGAAGTATTTTTCATTATATGGAATCAGGAACAGTTTCTTTGCAATGTATTTACTTTCCTTAGGTGGGAGAGGAATAGTCGATCTCGTAAGGAGGAACATGAAAAAGGTACACTGAGTATCTTCCTCGCTGAATAATTGATACTCTATTGGTAAACTTAATACTCCCGTCGTAAGTTGATCAACAATTCTTATCTTCGTTACCTAATAGCATAGATTTAATCGACTTTTTTCTTTTTCAATATGAAGTATAAGATCCTTCTTTATCTGGGGTATTTTCTAAAACCGATCCTGACTCGAATAATGCCAACTAAATGGAAAGAGTTTAATGAACTGCTCTATTGGAAGTCTCAAAGTTCTAATGAAGGAGTTTTAAAAAATGATCACTACGAATATTTCTATACTACACATTTTGGTATTGATAAGTCATTCTATGATGGAAAAGTTATCATGGATGTTGGATGTGGTCCACGCGGAAGTTTGGAATGGTCAAAGAATGCAAAACGAAAGATCGGTTTGGATCCACTTGCAAACGATTACCTGAAACTTGGTGCAGATAAGCACTCAATGGAATATATTTCCGCTCCTTCGGAGCATATCCCATTAGAGGATGGTACTTGTGATGCCGTTTTTTCATTCAATTCCCTCGATCACGTTGAGAATATCGATGAATCGATCAACGAAATCAAAAGGTGTACAAAACCGGGAGGACTAATCCTGCTGCTCGTAGAGGTAAATCATCCCCCAACTTCCTGCGAACCGCATAATATTTCGCCAAAGTTCATTATGGACTCATTTGGTCCTGAATTCACGGCAGAGCAAGTGATGGTTTATAAGATTACCCAAGAGGGAATGTATGCCTGTATTAAAGATGGGAAAACGTATGAGGATCCATTGAATTGCATGGAAAAAGGATACTTTTCAGCCAAATTCGTGAAGAATAGTTAAACGATATTTTAATCCTATTTCATGCAATTAAAGCTGACGTAGAGATAGGTAAAAACAGGAGGAGGAGCATCACTCCTTTTTCCAACCCAGCAATCCTTGTGTTAGCCACCACCTGAAAGCAATGATCATGTTGCCTTTTGCGGGTTTAAGTTTTACCAGGAAAAGGAACCAGAGAACGACACTTGCGCCCCAAAGGAACAATTCTTTCAGACATCTTGAAATGAAAGCACCTGATCCGACCGTTTTCGTCCTTACACGTTCACTCATTCCGGCACCGATCGCCTGACGTCTGATGAACGATGAGGTCGTGCGTTCAACAGGTACACAGTGATACACAACCGCCTTCGGTTCATAATAGACACCCAATTTTGCTTTGTAAACGCGATCGAACAATTCTTTTTCCTCTCCGCCGATCATGCTTTTATCGGTTCTTCCCAATCCCGTATGAAATCCACCAACCTTTTTAAACAGTTCGGTTTTAAAGGTCATGTTCGATCCTCTCGGGTATTCCTTACCGGAAAAGATCAAGGGCTCATCTCCCAGATCATAGAATCCCAGTAGAGAGTTCAGGTACTTGTTTTCCCATGAAGGAACAATGGATTCGTAATGTAATAGGATTTTCCCTCCGAGAGCATCCATCTTTAGTTTAGCTTCGAACGATTTTACGCAGATCTCCAGGTAATCTTCCTGAATGAATGCATCATCGTCGAGGAATGTGATCAGTGGGAATTGCGCTAACTCAATTGCGTGGTTACGAGCGTATGAGAGACCCTGGTTTTTTTCTACTGCATAGCTGGTTTTGATTTCCGGATGATTTGAAGCGAATTCCTGAAATAATTCTTCCGTATTGCCCGGTGAATTGTTGTTAATTAAAATGACTTCGAACTGCGATCTATCCAGTGTTTGTTTCAGGATCGAACTGAACAGTTGCGGTAAATACCGTTCGCGGTTGTAGGTACAAATTGCAACTGAGATTTTAAGCATTCCTGAACTGTTGTTTTGCGATAAAATAGGATGAGCAAATATACGTTAACATTTTGAAGTTAGTTTTGAATACGATAGGTCTTCTTCCGTCCTTTATTAAATCCTATCTTTGCTCAAACGGATCATGGGAATAGTACAAAAAGATGCCTTCAGGACAATGATCGCTTCCTATCTGGGAGTTGGACTCGGCTATCTGAACAAGGCTATTCTTTTTATTCTCATCCTGTCAACAGAGCAGATCGGTTTGGTCAATCTCATCGTTTCCGTTGGAACACTGTTCGCACAGTTCGCCAATATGGGGACCTTTTATACAACGTGGAAATTCACCCCATTCTTCAAGGATCAGGAAAAAAAGCATCACGGCTTCTTGCCGCTTATGTTGCTCATCGTTTCGATCGGTACGATCCTGTTTACGATCCTCGCATTCGTGTTCAGGGAACAGATCGAAGACCTTTACCAGGAGCGTTCGGCCCTTTTCGTTGATTACTATATCTGGATGATCCCCATCGGGATAGCGTATGTCTTCTTTATGGTTTTTGAGGTGTACCTGAGAAGTTTTTTCAAGAACATAATTTCTGTGGTAGCCTATGAGATCGTGCTTCGTTTGGTTGTTACGTTCCTTTTGTTTCTTTTATGGCTTGATGTTATTGCCTTCGACAGTTTCGTAATCCTCCATAGCCTTGTTTATTTTGTCCCAACGTTTATTCTTGTTGTGTACTTATACCGATTGGATGAGCTAAACCTATCTATCAGATCCATTCGCATTTCAAAACGATTTAAAAGGATACTGCTCCGTTTTTCGATGGTCAATTATATCAATACATTGGGGTATGTGCTTGTCACCTCTCTCGATGTACTGATGGTTGCACAAATGATCGGTTTAAAAGCCACCGGTGTCTACAGTACAATGGTTTTCCTGTCTGGAGCAATTCAGGTTCCCTATAAATCAATGCACCGCGTAAGTGTCCCGTTGGTGGCTGAACATTGGAAACATCGTGAAGTGGATAAAATGAGGATTTTGTACAAGAAGTTCAGTTCTGTTTCGTTGGCAACAGGTTTTGGATTCTTCCTCTTGATCTGGTTGAATATTCAGCCCCTTTTTACTTTTCTCCCCGAAGAATTCAAGGATGGAATTTGGATTTTCTTTTTCTTGATGATGGGGAAACTGATTGATATGTTTTGTGGTTTGAACGGTTCGATCCTGGTAACGAGTAAAAAATACAAATACGACGTTTATTTTACCATTTTTCTAATAGGTGCAGTATTTGTCCTGAATCTCTACTTTATTCCTGTTCATGGAGCAGTTGGAGCGGCAATATCAACGCTTATAGCCATGTTCCTATATAACCTGGCACGAATCGTTTTCGTTTTGTACCATTTCAAGATGCACCCATTCACAAAACAACAGGTGTCTGTTATTGCGTTGGGGATCCTTACCATGTTCATTGGGTTTTATACACTTGAACTAACGGATAACAGATGGCTGCAACTGGTTATTCAGACGGCAGTAACTGTTGGTTGTTTCTTTGTTCCGATATACGCATTCTCACTTGAGCCCGAGACTGTCGGATACATCCGCAACGGGATGAACTTCGTTAAAAAGAAACTTTCGATTTAAGCCAATCCGCTCTTTTCGCGCACTTCCTTGATAGCAGCTTCCAAACCTGAAGAATTTTTACCACCTGCTGTAGCGAAGAACGGCTGGCCACCACCACCACCTTGTATGTGTTTGGCAACTTCACGAATAAGATTCCCAGCATTTATTCCTTTCTCGGCAATTATTGAATCTGAAGCAATAATGCTAAGTGTACATTTATCACCTTCATTTCCGCCAATTACGCCTACGAAATGATCTACTTCTCCTTTTAATTGGAATAGAATATCTTTTATAGATCCTCCATCGAGCGGTACAATAGTTCCAAGGAAATTTATACCGTTTATAGTTTCGATTTTATTTTTTAAGTCACCTTTGACATTCAGCGCTTTTTCTTTTTGTAATTGCTCAATTTCTTTGGTGAGTTGATTGTTCTTTAAAAGAAGATCTTCTACCGCCTTAACAATGTCCTTTGGATTGCGCAGTGTGATCGCGATGGTGTCAAGTAGTGTTGCTTTTTCTTTGAAAAAATTCTCTGCAGTAACTGATGTGATAGCTTCTATTCGTCGAACGCCCGCAGCAACTGCAGATTCAGAAGTTATTTTAAATAAGCCTATTTCTCCTGTTGACAAGACATGTGTGCCACCGCACAATTCAACAGAGTTTCCAAATTTGATAACTCGAACATTGTCGCCATATTTTTCTCCAAAAAGTGCCATTGCGCCTAATTCCTTAGCAGTGTCCATCGGCACATTCCTTCTTTCATCCAGTGAAATATTTTCATGAATGGCAGCCGAAATCAATGCCTCAACCTTTGCGATTTCTTCATCTGTAACTTTCGAAAAGTGTGAAAAATCGAAACGTAAATTCGAGGGATTTACAAGCGATCCTTTTTGTTCCACATGGGTTCCAAGTACTTCGCGCAAAGCATGATGAAGTAGGTGGGTAGCCGAGTGATTGCTTGCTGATGCAACTCGTTTTGATTCATCCACTACGGCTGTAAAATTGGCAGACACATTGTTCGGCAATTTCTCACATAGATGAATAATCAAATTATTCTCTTTTTTGGTATCAAAAACAATGATTTTTTCATCATTAGACGCTAAATAACCCTTGTCGCCAACTTGACCTCCACCTTCAGGGTAGAAAGGTGTTTTGTCTAGTACAAGTTGATAAAATGTTTTTTGTTTTTGACTTACTTTTCTGTATTTGAGAACTTTTACATCTGATTGAAGTTCATCGTAACCAATGAATTCGGTTGTTCCATGAGATGAAATTTCAACCCAATCATCCGTTTCAATAGCTGTTGCCGTGCGAGATCTGTCTTTTTGTTTCTGAAGTTCTACATTGAATGCTTCTTCATCAATTGAAAGCTCATTTTCTCGAGCAATAAGTGAAGTAAGGTCTACAGGAAATCCATAAGTATCGTACAATTCAAATACTTCTTTGCCATCAATGACCTCATTCATTGACTTTTTAGTCACTTCAATTATTGCATCAATGCGCTTTAATCCTTGTTCAAGTGTGCGGAAAAAACTTGCTTCTTCTTCACGAATAACTTTTTCAACTAGTTCTTTTTGTTGCACTAATTCATGGAATGAATTACCCATTAAATCACTAAGGACCAATGATAAATCGCACAGGAAAGGTTCTTTTAATCCTAATGTTTGGTAGCCATAACGCACCGCACGTCGCAATATGCGTCGAATGACATACCCTGCTCCTGTGTTTGAAGGAAGTTGACCATCTGCAATTGAAAATGAGATTGCCCGAACATGATCTGCTATAACACGGAGAGCAATATCTACTTCTTCCAATTTGCCATATTGAAACTTCGTAACTTTTTCCATGTGCTTAATGAGCGTTTGAAAAAGATCTGTGTCGTAGTTGGAAGTCTTTCCTTGCAAGGCCATCGCTAATCGCTCTAATCCCATTCCAGTATCAACGTGCGTGGAAGGAAGTGGCTCGAGGCTACCGTCTGCTTTTCGGTTAAATTGCATGAAAACATTGTTCCATATTTCGATAACTTGCGGGTGGTCGTAATTGACAAGCGTTTTACCATCGATTAGATCTCGTTCTGTTTTTGAACGCAGGTCTACATGGATCTCAGTGCAAGGCCCACAAGGCCCAGTGTCGCCCATTTCCCAAAAATTATCTTTTTTCGATGCAAGAATAATACGATCTTCATCAATGTATTTTTTCCAGATAGAATAACTCTCCTCATCCTTTGGAACGTTGTCAGAAGAATCACCCTCGAAGACAGTGACATACAATTTATCTTTCGGAATCTTATATACTTCGGTCAATAATTCCCAAGCCCATCCTATTGCTTCTTCCTTGAAATAATCTCCAAACGACCAATTCCCAAGCATTTCAAACATGGTGTGGTGGTAGGTATCAACACCTACTTCTTCTAAGTCATTGTGCTTACCAGAAACGCGCAAACACTTTTGTGAATTGGCAATTCTTTTGTTTTTGGGAACAGCATTTCCAAGAAAGTAATCCTTGAATTGATTCATACCCGCATTTGTAAACATCAATGTTGGATCATTTTTAACCACCATCGGTGCAGAAGGCACGATTTCGTGTCCTTTAGAGGCAAAAAAAGCGAAGAATTGCTCGCGTATTTCAGAAACAGTCATCGAAAGATTTGAATTAAGTGTTCAATGCGCTGCAAATTTAGGGGAAATATGCGGATTGAAATCTATATTTTCATTTTGTCAGTAAATCTGTCATTTCGACATAAAAAATCTGGCATTTTCATCCGAATCTGTCATTTTTTATATTCTTCTAGTAACTATTTCACATGGCATAAAGATTGTCAAATCGCTTTCGATTTAAAATCGCAAATAATTAAAAACGATATGGGAAAAATAATTGGAATTGACTTAGGGACGACCAACTCATGTGTTTCAGTGATGGAAGGAAATGAGCCAGTGGTAATCGCTAACTCAGAAGGAAAAAGAACGACACCTTCAGTAGTTGCATTCGTAGAGGGTGGTGAAAGAAAAGTTGGTGATCCTGCAAAACGTCAGGCTATTACCAATCCAACAAAAACTATTTATTCGATAAAACGCTTTATGGGTTCATCGTATGATGAAACTATGAAAGAAGCGAATCGTGTGCCTTATGAAGTGGTTAAAGGAGACAATAATACTCCTAGAGTGAAAATTGATGACCGTCTTTACACTCCTCAGGAAATTTCTGCAATGATTCTTCAGAAAATGAAGAAAACGGCTGAAGACTACCTTGGACACGAAGTAACAGAAGCTGTTGTAACTGTTCCTGCCTACTTCAACGATTCTCAGCGTCAAGCTACAAAAGAAGCTGGAGAAATTGCTGGTTTGACTATCAAAAGAATCATTAACGAGCCAACTGCCGCAGCTTTAGCTTACGGATTGGATAAAAAAGGAATTGATCAAAAAATTGTAGTTTTTGACTTTGGTGGTGGAACACATGATGTTTCCGTGCTTGAACTTGGAGATGGAGTTTTCGAAGTATTGGCTACTGACGGAGATACGCATCTTGGTGGTGATGATGTTGATGACGTAATCATTCAGTGGTTGGCCGATGAATTTAAGTCTGATGAAGGTTTGGATTTACGTCAGGATCCAATGGCATTGCAACGTTTGAAAGAAGCTGCTGAAAAAGCAAAAATTGAATTGTCTTCTACAACGTCATCAGAAATAAACTTGCCATACATTATGCCGGTAAACGGTATTCCAAAGCACCTTGTAAGAACATTGCAACGAGCTAAGTTTGAGCAATTGATTTCAGAAATCGTTGAAAGAACTATCGCTCCTTGTCGCTCTGCTTTGCAAAATGCAGGATTGTCAACAAGTGATATTGATGAAGTAATTTTAGTAGGAGGTTCTACGAGAATTCCAATTATTCAGGATGCTGTTGAACGTTTCTTCGGCAAGTCGCCATCAAAAGGTGTGAATCCTGATGAGGTTGTTGCCCTAGGTGCTGCCATTCAAGGTGGTGTATTGACAGGTGAAGTGAAGGATGTACTTCTTTTAGATGTAATTCCTCTTTCATTGGGAATTGAAACAATGGGTGGAGTAATGACCAAATTAATCGAAGCAAATACAACGATTCCTACTAAAAAGTCTGAAGTATTCTCAACTGCATCGGATAGTCAGCCTTCAGTTGATATTCATGTGTTGCAAGGAGAACGTTCAATGGCAGGAGATAATAAAACATTGGGTCGTTTCCAATTGACAGATATTCCACCTGCTCCGAGAGGTGTTCCTCAAATTGAGGTGACATTTGACATCGATGCAAACGGAATCATGAATATTTCTGCGAAAGACAAAGGAACTGGAAAAGAGCAATCGATTAAAATCGAAGCGTCATCTGGTTTGTCTGACGATGAAATAGCACGTATGAAGGCAGAAGCAGAGGCGAATGCAGATGCGGACAAAAAGCGTCGTGAGGAAGTAGAATTGATCAACAAAGCTGATTCTACTATTTTCCAGACTGAGCGTCAGTTGAAAGAATATGGAGATAAAATACCTGCAGAGAAAAAACAACCTATCGAAGATGCTTTGGCTGAATTGAAAAAGGAGTTTGATGCTAAAAATGTTGAAAATCTTGAGCCTGCAATGGAGCGTTTAAATACTGCTTTCCAGGCTGCTTCTCAAGACATGTACAATGCAGCAAATGCAGGTGGTACCGATGGTGCAGCCCAGCAAAATACAGGAAATCCTGCTGATGAAGTTACTGATGTTGACTTCGAAGAGGTAAATGATAAGAAGTAATGAAAATGTTTCATAAAAAAACCGGAAGAGAAATCTTCCGGTTTTTTTATGTCCAATAATTTATTTATTGTTTTCTTCTCCCCGTGTTAAGCGAACACTTTCTTTGCGGGAATAGTCTTCGTAATCTTCAATGATTTCCTGCTCGTACTGCTTAGTCACACTAATTGGAATGTATTCCACCATAACATTTGTTTTATCTAAGCCAAAGTCTTCTGCTGGTTTCAATCCTGTAGCTTTAACAAAGCGATATCCTTTAACACACATGTTCTGGAATGCGGTCAACTTATTATCTGTAGCTACGCGCGAATTTAAAACGATGAATTTGAAATCAGCTTCTTCAAACTGACCTCTTACACTTTCAAACACACTTTCACCAGTCAATTCACCTTTTTCCACCATTTTTCGCTGGATTTTCCGCATCATGTATTCTATTCGATGTTCTTCTTTAAATCCAAGCTGTAACGTGACATAGTAGCAATACTTATCTATTACTTCATTCACTGTGTAGTGTACGCCCCACGGATCGCTAATAATGTCTAAGTGCAAAAACCAAACGACTCCTGCTTTGCGCGGTCGTTTCTTGAAAAGTGAAAAATAAACTGTAGAATCTAGTTTGTTAGGTGTTTGGCTTCTTGTTGGGTAAACTAAATTGGATGCCTCATATTGTAGTCCAGGATCTTCTTTTACAGCCTTTAAAAGCGGAATTACCTTTTTCATTGGAATGTATTCGGTGATGCTTTTCCGAAGCTGTCTAGCTTTGTAATACAAAAATAGAATTAAGAAAAATCCAAGTGATAATACAAGTGTAAATGCACCTCCGTGAAGGATTTTTCCAAGATTGGATAACAGAAATATACCCTCGATTATTAAGAATAAAGTAAAAATACCAATATAGAGTAGACGTGTTTTTTTATGTCGTAGTATCAATAGGTAGCACAATAGTAGCGAAGTCATAACCATATTGATTGTTATGGCCAAACCATATGATGCTTCCATTGCTGATGACTTCTTGAAAATCACAATTACAAGTAAACAACCCAACATAAGAACCCAATTAATAAATGGAATATAAATTTGTCCTTGGTGATCTGTTGGGTATTTCACCTTAAGGTTGGTCCAAAGATTGAGTTTTATTGCTTCGTTCATTAGCGTAAAGACCCCAGTGATTAAAGCTTGTGAGGCAATGATTGTTGCTGCAGTGGCTATAGCAATAGCGAAGTAGAGCATATCTGATGGCACCATTGCATAGAAAATGGTTTGGTGCGGTTTTAAATGAAATCCATCTGTTAGGCAAAGTGCTGACTGACCCAAATAATTGATGACCAAAAAGATACTCATTACAGACCAACTTATACGAATGTTATGTTTTCCGCAATGACCGAGATCTGAATACAATGCCTCGGCACCTGTTGTACAAAGGAACACTGCACCTAGTACCCAGAAACCTCCCTCTACATTAAAAATTAAATTATAAGCCCAATATGGATTGAATGCCCCTAGGACTTCTGGATTTTTTGAAATATTGATTATTCCGAGATAGCCTAGAAAAGCGAACCAAACAAGCATTACAGGGCCAAATGCTTTGCCTATCGCAGATGTACCAAATTGCTGTACGGCAAATAATGCGAAGATAATTCCAAAAATAACTGGTAAAACAGGAAAGTCAGGATTCACGTTATTAATACCCTCTACCGCAGAAGATATAGATATTGCTGGTGTTATGAATCCATCAGCGAGCAGCGTAGCACATCCAATTAATGCAGGAATAATTACCCATTGTATGCGTTTGGCTTTTAAAAGAGCAAACAAAGCAAAGATTCCGCCTTCACCTTTGTTATCCGCATTTAGAGCAAAATAAATGTATTTTATGGTGGCCAACAAAATCAATGTCCAAATCACAGAGGATAATCCACCCATGATCAAGTCATGCGAAAAATTAGTTCCATTACTTGTAATTGCCTGAAAAACATATAGTGGAGAAGTACCGATATCTCCGAATACAATTCCAATGGTAATAAGTACACCGGCAACCGATGCCTTATGAGTATTTAGTGACATAAAAAATGTTTGGACAAATGTACTTTAAATCGAATGATTGCAAATAAAAGTTAAAAAAAAATCCCGATCATCAGACCGGGATTAATGCTATACAAAGTTGATTCTTTTTATTTTTTAACTGTATCTACAACCGCCTTGAAAGCTTCAGGGTGGTTCAAAGCTAAATCTGCAAGAACTTTTCGGTTCAATTCGATTCCGCTTTTGTGAACAGCTCCAATGAATTGAGAATAGCTCATTCCGTGCTGACGAGCACCCGCATTGATACGAGCGATCCAAAGTGAACGGAAGTTTCTTTTCTTTTGCTTACGACCTTCATAAGCATAGTTTAGACCTTTTTCTACTGCGTTTTTTGCAACAGTCCAAACATTTTTTCTGCGACCAAAGTAACCTTTAGCCAGCTTCATCAAGTTTTTTCTACGAGCTCTTGATGCTACGTGATTTACTGATCTTGGCATAATCTTGAGTTTTTTGATAAAAAGTGCCTGCCGTGGCAGGTCTTAGGTACTCGTTACCGGGTTAAACAATTAATAAACCGATTGTGCTGAATCCACCGAAGTGAATTACTTCATGCACAATTGTAATTTTACATTCGACACATCTGATTCGTGAACCAAACCAGCAGCTGTCAAATTACGCTTACGTTTCGTCGACTTCTTAGTTAAGATGTGACTTTTGAAAGCGTGCTTTCTTTTAATTTTACCGCTTCCAGTGATTGTGAATCTCTTCTTTGCACTGGATTTAGTTTTCATTTTTGGCATCTCTCTTCGTTTTTAAAGTTACCTCTGTATAGCTTCTTTTATCGTAGTTTCAATTTATGCTCCGCTTCCGCTTGCATTTCATCAAAAACTACGCTTTTTCTTATTTTTTCTTTGGGTTGATCATAATGATCATTCGTTTCCCTTCCAATTTCGGTAACTGTTCAACAGCACCTATATCGGCCAATTCTTGTGCAAATTTTAAAAGAAGAATCTCTCCTCTGTCCTTGAACACAATTGTACGACCGCGGAAAAACACATATGCTTTCACTTTGTTCCCTTCTTCCAAAAACTTGCGTGCATGAGCCAGTTTAAAGTTGAAATCGTGGTCATCCGTGTTGGGGCCAAATCGAACTTCTTTTAAAACAACTTTACTTTGCTTCGCTTTAAGTTCCTTTTGCTTTCTTTTCTGATTGTAAAGAAACTTCCTGTAGTCCATGATCTTACATACCGGCGGCACGGCATTTGGAGAGATTTCAACAAGGTCAAGCTCTTGTTCTTCAGCCAATCTAATAGCGTCAGAAGTTGTCATGACTTTTGGTTCTTCTCCTTCGATCACAAGACGAATTTCACGTGACAAAATCTTTTCATTGATTTTGTGTTGTTCCGTTTCCTCTCTTCTTACAAAAGGTTTTTTAGTGTTTTTTCTCATTCAATTAATTAAACATTTGTTGCCAACTCATCATCGATCGTTTTTTGAACCAAGGAAGCAAAATCATCTATCGTCATGGATCCAAGATCACCAACCCCACGCTGGCGAACAGATACTTGAGTGTTTTCCGCTTCTTTCTCTCCTACAATCAACATGAAAGGCGTTTTCTTAAGTTCCGCATCTCGGATTTTCTTACCAATCTTTTCGTTACGGTCATCAACAAAGCCGCGAATATCGTAATTATTTAGCAAATCTGAAAGTTTTTCTGCGTACTCATTGAATTTCTCAGAGATTGGCAGAATCGCAAATTGTTCTGTGGACAACCACAACGGGAAGTCACCAGCACAATGTTCCAATAGAACTGCTACAAAACGTTCCATTGAACCAAATGGGGCACGGTGAATCATTACTGGTCGGTGCTTTTGATTGTCAGAACCTGTATACTCTAATTCAAATCGTTCTGGTAAGTTGTAATCCACCTGAATTGTGCCAAGTTGCCATTCTCTACCGATCGCATCTTGTACCATGAAATCCAGTTTAGGACCATAAAAGGCAGCTTCTCCATATTCAACAACCGTTGGCAATTCTTTTTCTGCAGCTGCCTCAATGATCGCTCTTTCAGCTTTCTCCCAATTTTCATCACTACCAATGTATTTAGATGGATTTCCTGGGTCGCGAAGAGATATTTGCGCTTTAAAATTGTGGAAATTCAGCGTTTTAAATATGTATAAAACGATGTCAATAACCTTTTTAAATTCATCTTTTACTTGTTCTTGCGTACAGAAAATATGAGCATCATCTTGCGTAAATCCTCTAACACGTGTCAAACCATGCAATTCTCCCGACTGTTCGTAGCGATAGACCGTACCGAATTCTGCAAAACGAGCGGGAAGATCTTTGTATGACCTTGGTTTAGATTTGAAAATTTCACAGTGGTGAGGACAATTCATCGGTTTTAAGAAGAATTCTTCGTCTGCATCAGGTGTGCGAATGGGTTGAAATGAATCTGCCCCATATTTTGCGTAGTGACCGGAAGTAACATATAAATCCTTATGTCCAATGTGCGGAGTGATGACTTGGTCATAACCGGCTTTTCTTTGTGCTTTTTTGAGGAAATTCTCCAATCGCTCTCTTAACGCGGCTCCTTTCGGTAACCAAAGAGGAAGACCTTGTCCAACTTTCTGCGAAAAAGTAAAAAGTTCAAGTTCTTTGCCTAATTTTCTGTGATCACGACGCTTTGCTTCCTCAAGTTTCTCCAGGTGCTCATCCAATTCGGACTGTTTCGGAAAAGTTACTCCATAGATGCGCGTCAACTGTTTGTTTTTTTCATCTCCTCTCCAGTAAGCACCGGCAATTGCAGTTAGTTTTACTGCCTTTATGAAGCCTGTATCTGGAATGTGCGGACCGCGACAAAGGTCAGTGAAATTACCTTGCGTATAAAAAGTGATATTGCCGTCATCCAATCCTTCTAGAAGTTCGAGTTTATATGGGTCAGCCTTTTCTGTGAAATAAGCGACAGCTTCTGATTTACTGATTTCTTGACGAACGAATGGATTTTTCAATTTCGCCAGTTCTTTCATTTTTTGTTCGATTTTTTCAAGATCTTTCTCTGAAATAGAATGATCCATTAGATCGACATCATAGTAAAAACCGTTGTTGACGGGTGGACCAATTGCAAGTTTGATTCCTGGAAAATAAAATTCCAATGCTTCTGCCATCAAGTGAGCGGAAGAGTGCCACATCGTTGATTTTCCTTCCGTGTCATTCCATGTTAGCAATTGCAGCGTTGAATCTTCATTTATTGGACGATTGGCATCAATAACTTGTCCGTTCACATTCGCTGCAAGCACATTTCTTGCTAATCCTTCTGAAATACTCTTTGCGACATCAAGTGAGGAAGATCCTTGGGAAAATTCTCTAACTGAGCCATCTGGAAGGGTAATCTTGATCATTTTTTCAAATTTTGTGTGTCAAAGATAGTTAATCGTTCTCAATCTATAGTCCGATTTTCATGTCTCTTCTAATGATATTAGGAGAAAATTCAAGAAAAAATCGTTCATTTGCTGTGGATCATGAATTTCGTTCAAAATATAGATTTTCGATTCTTCAAAAGGCCATTTCTAGTGATGGCCATAGCCTTGTTTTGTGGTATCCTTTTGGGGTTTGATTTGCCAGACAATCAATTATTTTACCCTATCATCATTTCACTTGTTTCACTCTCGATTACATGTCTGATATTGTTCTATATCCGAAAGATTAAACTGTTTTTGCCTTTCACGTTCATCGTCTTTCTGCTCGTCGGGTTTCTATTGATTTGTTATCGTTCAGGTTTAGCAGAAAAGGATCGATTTGAAAAGATATATTCAACAGATAAGGTGTTGATAGTGGAATTAACTGGCGTAGATCAAAATGACAAAGAATGGAGGAAAATGACTGGTATAATTCGGTCTTTGAAGGATGGGGTGTCAAATAGGTCATTAAGTGAGCCGGTGGTAATGTATGTTCAAACGGAAGGATTTATGTTGTCGAAAGGCGATGTAATTGCGGTTGCTTCTGAAGTTGAAAAGATTAGAAATGCAGGAAATCCGGGGGAATTCAACACGCACTATTTCTGGCGGTCTAAAGGGGTGGAATACATGTCTTTTGTAGGTGCAGAACAATTCAAACTGCTCAAACATTTCGAACAAGGCTTTGTAGCAGAGAAATTAGATCGAATTAGCAATTATTTAAAATCATCGCTAACGGAAAACCTTAAGGGAGATGAATTAGCCATTGCCCTTGCTTTGATTCTTGGTGATAAATCCTTGCTAGATGTTGAAGTTAAGAACAGTTTTACGAATACAGGTGCGATGCACGTTTTGGCCGTGTCTGGATTGCATGTTGGGATAATCATGCAAATTTTAATGTTTTTCCTTGGTCGTTTTCCTAGAGTGATAAGTCGCAAATCAGCAGTGGTAATTGTGATAGTTATTATGTGGATTTATGCTATACTTACGGGGCTCTCAGCTTCTGTTCTCAGGGCAGTTTTTATGTTTTCTATTCTAGTACTTTCTCAGTTAACTGAGCGTAATTACGATGCGATTAATACGTTGTTTTTTACCGGGTTCGCATTGTGTATATGGGATCCTTTCACCTTGTTTGACATTGGTTTTCAATTGTCTTTTTTAGCGATGCTTGGCATCTTTTTATTTTATAAGCCCATTGAAAAATGGATTTACTTTGAAAATAAATGGCTGTTAAAGATTTGGCAAGGAACGGCGATAGGATTTGCTGCCCAATTAATGACAACACCATTGTCACTCTATTATTTTCATCAATTTCCGAACTATTTTGTCCTTACTAATATTGGATTAATGGCATCCAGCGGGATAATTTTAGGTGCTGGAATTTTCATTTTTGCTTTCAAATGGTTGCGTCCACTGGCAAAGCTGACTGGTGTGGTGCTGACCTTTTCAATATTTTTATCGTTGGCATTTATTCGATGGGTTGAAAGTTTGCCAGGTGGCGTAGCTTATGGTTTTGAACTATCATTGTATGCCGTCCTATTAATGGCAATCGCAATTTTATTATTATTTCTTGCTAAACTAAGTAAGCCTTGGAAATACGTTCTGTATTCCTCGAGCATGCTGCTGATCTGTTCCAGTGTTTACAGTCGCTACACGAATATGCGTTTGAATGAATTGTGCGTTTTAAATTTGAAACAGCCGGCATTTATCATTAAAAATGGAGCCGATATACTTTGTTTTTACGATGCAAAGAGAGAGGGTTTTGAAAAAGTGAAATTTGCCGTTGAAAGTTATCAAAAGCTTTATCCAGGAGATGTGAAGTATTTTTCATTGGACAAAAACTGGCAATTGAATAATTCCACAATGAATGTTCAAATTGAAAATCGAAACGATTCAAAATTGATTTCAATTAATGGTAATTGTTACACGTTAATTCTTCGAAATTCTTACAATTCTAATGTCCCAACTAAAACAACATTAATCGCAATGCCTTGGGTTAAGGTTGACGTTGATTACTCGCTAACGAATGGTGCTTTTCGAACGTTGATTTAAAAAAAAAATGCCCGAGTTATCGGGCATAAATCTAATCGTTATTTACAATGCTTTTATCTATTCAGCATTACTGGCATAACCAACATCAAAACATCTTCGCTTTCATTGTCTTTTACTGCTGGCATCAATAAGCCTGCGCGAGACGGTTCACTCATCTCCAATCGAACTTCAGCTGTGTCTATGTTGTTTAACATTTCCATTAAGAAACGTGAATTGAAACCTATTTCCATATCGTCACCATTGTAGTTGCATGTCAAACGTTCGTTGGCTTCATTTGAAAAGTCAATGTCTTCAGCAGACAATGAAAGTTCCGAGCCAGCTAGTTTTAATTTAACCTGATGGGTTGTTTTGTTAGCAAAGATAGACACGCGCTTAATTGAACTCAAGAATTGCGATCTATCGATAGTCAATACATTTGGATTTTCTTTCGGTATAACGGCTTCGTAATTCGGATATTTTCCATCGATTAATCGACAAATCAATACCAAATCATTGAATGTAAATACGGCATTCGACTCATTGTATTCAATCAATACTTCTTCACTTCCACTTAAGTTTGATTTTAAAAGATTCAATGGTTTTTTTGGCAGAATGAAGGCTGAACTTCCAGTTGCTTGTGAATCCGTTCTTCTGTAGCGCACCAACTTGTGAGCGTCTGTGGCAACAAAAATGATGTCTTGTGGACTGAATTGGCAAAAAACACCACTCATAACTGGTCTTAACTCGTCATTACCAGTGGCGAATAGTGTTTTGTTGATTGCTTTAGATACGATTTCACCAGAAACTTTTATTGTGTTTGCATTTTCAATTCCAGGAATTCTTGGGAAATCATCTCCATTGTAACCAACCATTTTTGATTTTCCATTGTCATACGCAATCTCTACAGCAAAATTGGTTTTGTCAACAAGGAAGGTACATGGTTGATCAGGTAAATTTTTAAGCACGTCGAGTAAAAGTTTTGCCGGAACTGCAATTTTACCGGCTTCGTTTGCCTCTACTTCTAAAGTTGTTCGCATCGTTGTCTCTAAGTCCGAAGCTGAAACTGTCAATTGCCCTTCACCAATTTCAAAAAGAAAATTATCTAAAATAGGCAGGGTGTTGCTGGTGCTTAGTACCCCAGAAATACTCTGTAAATGCTTTAATAACGTAGAACTTGAAACAATGAAATTCATTTATCTTAAAATTTAAATCAAATCTAATGAATGAGGCTCAAACGGACTTTTTTAAACGCTCATTTTTTTAAGTATTTATTAACAATTTTCAATAGTGAGTTGACTTGTTTTTATTTATTTGGAAATTTTTCTTTTTGAAAGATCCAGAGGGAAATAAACATGACCCAACATCAATGGATTGAAAACAAAATACTGACATTTTACCATCTGTCCATTGGGTAATTGGCACCAGAATTTATTCATATCGATGTTCACAATGTCGCCAAATTCATTTACTTGGTGGTCATCTGATTTAATGCGGTACATCTTCAATTTTGATGTTTTATTTGAAGTTTCTGTGAGTGATAGTGTCGCAAATGGCGTGGTGCGTTGCATGCTGTCAATTTGTTTTTCTGTCAATTCAAAGTTGGCAAGGTCAAAATGAACTTTTTTGTAGGCATTCAAATAACGATAAATCATTGCTGTATCAACATTTTGCAGTTTCCTTGCTTGCTGATAAACGTTGAGTTTGTTTCCATCCTGGGTCACTGAAAAACTCAAAGAAGGATCGTCGTAATAGTTGACAACAACTTTTTTAATTTTTTCTCTTGGAACGGCAAAAATGCGCGTACACATCCATTTTCTTCTGTCAGCAAAGAAACGCGGTTCGATGATGCCATTCAAGCCTTTAATTTTCATCATAACGGGCTTCGCACTTTTTCCATATTCATAAGAATCAAGCAGCATTATTTGGCCGTAATGATCCTGTGCTGCCGGACCAATGTACCAGGTTTTTGTCCAGTCGCCATTCTCGT
Source organism: Crocinitomicaceae bacterium (assembly GCA_044341975.1). Taxonomy (GTDB): domain Bacteria; phylum Bacteroidota; class Bacteroidia; order Flavobacteriales_D; family Crocinitomicaceae; genus M0103. The sequence goes on along the minus strand of JBIIQP010000002.1, from coordinate 32,610 downwards.
AAATCTCTACTTTTATGTGCTGAGAAGCCATTAGTTTAGTGAACTGTTCTTGAGATTTTTCTTTTAAATAGCCCTTGAATTCAATATTTTTAAAAGCGTCAAGTATGAAGTGAACGTTTTCTTGTGTCACACATGAACCGTCACTTTCCGTCCATTCACTTCCATTTTTGATAATTTCAATTTTGTTTGAAAAGGCATCTGTAATAATGAACTTGTCTATGGCAGTTGTGTCTTCAATGCTGAAATCAATTAATTCTGTATCTGATTTCCCTTTTGTTTTCATTAAAGATGACGCATACCAACCTAAAATTCCGATAACGGCGATAGAGACAATGAGAAGAATAATTTTTTTCATTTAGCGATTCTTTGCGTAACGATTTTTTCGAAGATAGCCCATGATTAATGCAAAAAGGAGCACCAGCAGGACGGGAACTAACAAATTGATTGTTTTATAAAATTTCGCATCTTGTTTGATTTTCTCTTTGTCAATCGCGTGAATATCAATTTGTCGACTGCGAATATCAAGAACGGAATTTTCACCCATCATATAATCTGCAAGGTTTTGGAAGAATTCTTGATTTCCAAAATAGATTGGAATTCCAAGCTCCGCCAGTTCAGGATCCATCCTTAAATCATTGAATTCTGTTGGGCGATACATAAATCCTTTGCCATCTCTTGCAGGCATGGAGTCATAACTATTAGCGATGAATCGACCATTTCCAATTAAGAAAACTTTACCTTCTCTACTGCTTTTCTCCTTGAATTTGGCAATTGGATTATTAGCAAATTCATCTACGATTCTATTTTTGAAATGCGACTCAAAAAAGCCTTCAGCAACACCTGCAAGGCAACGTTTGTTTATCTCATCATCTGGATTAGCAATCAGCTCTGGATTTTTACCATAATTGAGTGGCATGGCTAGATTCACAAGCGGCGCAAGTCCTGTGACATTTGAGTTGGTTGACGAGGTTAAAACAGGTGACAAGGTGTTTTTACTGCTTCCAACGAATTGGATTTCATTCGCATATTGCAATGAAACAGGCTCCAGGTTTCTTGAAATAGGATGTTTTGTAGGCGAAGCCATTACATGAAAGAACCAAGGAATCAAAGATTGTTTCGCAAACGGAACAGCTTTAGGCGCACAGCGTGCGTCAACAATATAATTGTCATTTAATTTCAATCCGTAATCAAATAGCATCCTTTCCAGTCCAGTTTGCATGCGAATGGAATGTGTCATACCTTTTGTATTCAAGGAATCTTCGTTGAGGTAAAGTGCGTCAAGAAAACACATCAATCGACCTCCTCGCATGACAAATTGATCAATAATGTAGAGTTCTTTGTCTGAAAAAGGTTTGATTGGTCGTGCAATAACTAATCCATCTACATTGTTCAGTGCAGCTAATGAGTCATTGATTGTTACATCTGCGATGGCAAAATAAGGTGCAATCAGCGCTCTTGCTCTTTGTGTTTGAGCATAAGTAAGTTCTCCATGACCTTGCAGGAAAGCGATGCGTGGTTTGCTTTGTTCAGTGGCTCTTCGCAAAGAGCTAATCAGAATATACTCAAGGTTATTAATGGAATTGTTGATGAGGTCTGTAATGCCATCAAGGTTATAGGGCTTTCGAACTGTTGATCCTGGAAGAAACTGCACCGTTTGAACTGTTGAACCACCATAATCGATTTCTGCTCCCGGCCAAATCATTATTTTGCTCTGTTCACCATCTTTCATGTAAACGAGCTCCATAGGGAGGATGCCCTTTTCATTTGCATAAATGGTACGGTATAAATCCTGTTTTTCTGCTTCTGTCCCAGCGTTTGGATCTATAAATTGGTACTCAATGCGATCACCAGCATATTGCTTGAATTCCTTTAGTTTGTCCTCAAGTGTATTGCGAAAATGTTTCAGTTCAGCGGGTAGATTACCTTCAAGATAAATCTTTAGGTTTAAGCGGTTTTCAAAGTTGGATTTATTCTCAAGAAATGCAATCGTGCCTTTAGAAAGTGAGTATCGACCGTCTTCAGTCATGTCGATTCGACGGTAAAGCAAAGATGCAATCACATTTAATAAGATGATTCCTGCAATGAAGAGGCCTAAAAATGACCAATTGAATAGTCCTTTTGCAATTTTCTTCTCGGCCATGGTTTACTTTTTTAGGGTTTTGATGACTGTCAATGCTGCAAAAATGAACAGACTGATGATCGAAATGAAATAGATGATATCACTTGTGTCCACAACACCGCGTTTGATTGCGTCGTAGTGAAATGATAAGCTAATGTACTGAACGACAAAATCAAATTTCCCCATCAAGTTGAATGACCCTAGCAATTTTAGACCATCATAGAAAATCCAACAAAGGAACATTGATAGTATAAAAGCAACAATTTGACTGCTAGTCAAGGATGAAGCGAATATTCCGATCGCAACAAATGCAGCACCCATTAAGATCAATCCTAAATAGGAAGTGAAGGTTGCCCCGCTATCAATTACACCAACCGGACTTCCTAAATAATACATTGAGATGTAATAAATAATAGTTGGAACAAGGGCAATGACCAAAAGTGTTACTCCCGCAAAGTATTTTGCAAGTAATATTTTTAAGTCAGAAATCGGTCTTGTAAATAATAATTCTATTGTCCCTGTTCTTCGTTCTTCCGCAATTGAACGCATGGTGATTGCGGGAATTAAAATAAGAAAGATGATGGGAGATAAATTAAAAAATGGAATCAAATCAGCTTCTGTTCCTTCCAATAAATTGGTGTTGTACGAAATAATCCAGTGAAAAAGTCCGGATGCGATCAGGTAAATCAGGATGAAGATGTATCCGATAATTGAACTAAGGAAACTTTTAATTTCCTTAAAATACAATGCTCTCATTAATACAGTTGTTTGTTACTTGCAAAATTAAGATTTCTTCCTGAATCAGACGAGTGACTTTTCGATTCAAAGATGAAAGTTTATACAAGTCAAAAGTTAATAACGTAATGAATTGAATGCTCAGAAACGAAAAAGTCCCGCCATAGGGCAGGACTTTTAAGAATTAATTGAGAAATATATCGTTATGCTAACTTAACATTCACTGCATTCAATCCTTTCCTTCCTTCTTCGATGTTGAATTCAACCTCATCGTGTTCTTTGATTTTATCAACCAAACCAGATACGTGAACGAAGTACTCTTTTTTAGACTCTTCATCAATAATGAATCCGAATCCTTTCGTTTCATTAAAGAATTTTACAACTCCTTTACTCATTTTGTATTGTATTAATTTTGCCGTAAAGTTAGTCTTAATATCTTAACTGATACCAAAAATTATTTTTTTTTGAAATTCGAATCTGCTTCAATATCAAACCCATTGAAGTGTTCAGTCACACTCCATGCTTCTGGTCTTGCATCAAACCAAGGCTTTATTTTGGGCCAAACACTCCCGAAGAGTTCGGAATCACGATAAGCATTTAAGGCATCTTCATTCTCCCAGTGACTGTATGTCATTACAATTGTGGGCGTTGCTATGTCATGAAGTAATTTCATGCCTTGGCATCCAGGAAATGAATTGATCTGATACTTCACTGTATCGAAAAAATCAAGAAATTCATTGATGCGGTTTTCCTGAAATTGAAGTTTAACGATTCGGATGATCATTTGAACAATGATTCAATGGTTGAGTGAGACCCTCTGGGTGCAAAATCAATGCGTATAACATCTCCGATCCTTATGCCAAATAATTTGTCTGCACCACCCGTGCCCCCATTCGCGCCTCTGTTGATGGCAATTTCAAGAAATCCATTACTATTGAAAACGGCAACTTTTTCACCCGGTGGCACAGCGTTGTAGGTAGGAGAGATTTCATCGATGTAATAATCCTTGTTCCGGTAATAGATTGTGAACGGTGTTTCTTTTCCAAAGCGATCGAACAATGATGTATGAACGTTTGTGATTAAATTTCCGAAGTTGTCTATATGTACAACATTCCCTTTGATAAGGTTGGTTTCGATTACTGCAGTTAGTGCAAACGCTTTCTTAAAGGATCCAAAAGAAGAACAAAAACTTTCAATTGCTTCACCATTTAAAATTTTGCAGGCGGCAGGTATGAGCATGTTTTTCGTAGGAAATTTGAATAACTCCACTCGTGACAATACATCATCCATTCTGTAAAATCCTTCATGTTCGTTTTCCTGCACAAGTGAACCAAAAAAACCATTGTCGTTGCAGACGAAATATTGCCCCTTGTATTTCATGATAGATGGAAAAGAGCCTTCAGATCCGCTAAAATTGATCATTGGTTCGCTATCCACACCAATTACATGCACTGTCCCTTCTGGGAAATCTTCAAAACAAGCAGCGATATGGTAGGCTGCTTCAGCAGTGTCAAACGGTTTTACGGCATGTGAAATATCCACAATACGAGCGTCTGGACAAAGTTTTGTAATAGTTCCTTTCAACGAAGCCACATAGTGGTCTCGCTCACCCATATCTGTTGTCAATGTAATTATTTGCATGTGGGTTGGAACGTTGCTTGTGGAGCAGATTATTTTCCTAATTTTGCCCCAAAAATAAGCTTAATAGTGAATTTTTCAGTCAAACGACAAACAAAATATTAGCTTGCAAGAGAAAAAGATCGAAATAATAGGGATAAATCCCGCAGAGTTGTTTGGTGTGAACAATTCTAACCTGAAACACATTAAGAGTTTCTTTCCGAAATTGAAGATTGTAGCACGTGACACAATTCTGACTGTTGCAGGTGAAGAAGAACTGATTGATGAATTCGAAAGAAAGTTTGATCTAGTCGTCAAACATTACCATAAATACAACGCCGTTAACGAGAACAACATTGATAATTTAATGTTGGAGGATGGAGCAAGAATGATCTCTACTGATGATGGCTCTGAAACACTTGTTCATGGTAACCAGGGTGTTAAGATCAAGGCTCGGACCTTGAATCAAAAGAAATTGGTTCAATCTGTTCAGGAAAATGATATGGTCTTTGCTGTTGGACCTGCGGGTACAGGAAAGACCTACACAGCGGTTGCTTTGGCTGTTAAGGCGCTAAAGGCAAAAGAAATAAAACGCATTGTTTTAACTCGTCCGGCTGTTGAAGCAGGAGAGAATTTGGGTTTTTTGCCAGGGGATTTGAAGGAAAAGTTAGATCCTTATCTAATGCCCTTGTACGATGCTCTTCGTGACATGATTCCACCCGAGAAATTGGCCGATATGATTGAATTTGGAATCATTGAGATTGCGCCTTTGGCCTTCATGCGTGGTCGCACGCTCGATAAAGCGTTCGTTATTTTGGATGAGGCGCAGAATACGACAACCATGCAAATGAAGATGTTTTTAACCAGAATGGGAATGACAGCAAAATTTGTAATCACGGGCGATATGTCTCAAATTGATTTACCAACAAGACAGCGTTCTGGTTTATCATATGCCTTGGACGTTTTAAAAGATGTCGAAGGAATTGGTGTGGTTCGATTGGGTCAAAGTGATGTTATTCGTCACAGTTTGGTGAAAAAAATTATTGAAGCCTTTGATAAGGTAGAGGCTGCTGAAAAGCAAGCTAAATTTGAGAAAGAAGAAGCGGAAAAAGCAAAGAAGAAGGATTAATCTAGTAAATGTTTGCCTGTCATTAGATATAAATTGAAAAATATGAGTAACGCAATTATAAAAACTGATTTTGAATTTCCTGGTCAAAAAAAGGTTTACAAGGGAAAGGTGAGGGATGTTTACACGTTGGAGAATGAAGTGTTGGTTATGGTCGCATCTGACAGGATTTCAGCCTTTGACCATATACTTCCGAAAGGAATTCCGCACAAAGGACAGGTATTGAACCAGGTAGCGACAATGTTTTTAGATGCAACCAAGGACATCGTTCCAAATTGGTTGATTGGAACACCAGATCCATCTGTTGCGGTTGGTTATGCATGTGAGCCAATTCGCGTTGAAATGGTCATACGTGGCTATTTGGCTGGGCATTCAGCTCGTGAATACAAAGCAGGGAAGCGTGTTTTGTGCGGCGTGGCGTTGCCTGAAGGAATGAAAGAAAATGATCGTTTTCCAGAGCCAATAATTACGCCAGCAACAAAAGCAGAAGAAGGCCATGACGAAGATATTTCTCGTGAAGATATTTTAGCAAAAGGCATAGTGTCCGAAGCAATTTACATTCAAATGGAGAATTACACACGTGCTCTTTTTCAAAGGGGAACGGAAATGGCTGCAGAAAGAGGGTTGATTCTTGTTGATACGAAATATGAATTTGGGATGAGAAACGGCGAAGTGATTCTTATTGATGAGATCCACACGCCTGATTCTTCGCGTTATTTTTATGCAGATGGGTATCAAGAACGCCAAGATAAAAACGAGCCACAAAAACAATTGTCAAAAGAATTTGTGCGTCAATGGTTAATAGAGAATGGGTTTCAAGGATTGGAAGGTCAGCAAATGCCGATTATGCCAGATGATTTTGTGAAAACAGTTACTGAACGATACATCGAATTGTATGAGCGTATCACTGGAAAGCAATTTCTGCCGGCAGATACTTCTGATATTGAAAATCGTATCAAAGAAAATGTTAATGAATTTCTTGCTAGAAATTAGATTAGGAATAATAGCGAATGGTTACAATTAGAAAATGGAGTCAGTTAATTATACTGACTCCATTTTTCATTCATGTCAGATTTTTTGGCGAAACAAAAATTCTATATTTTCATTTATTTGACTTTGTTCAAAAGAATCAAACAGTCTTTACGAGTCGATTTTTTTCCTTTTTAACATCCTAATTCCCAAGAAGGTAGTAAGTGAAATGCCGAGAGCAAAGAAGACGAGTGTTGCATCACGAAAATTCTTTCCTAAGGTATCCAAGAAGTGAAATTTATGCAAAAAAGCAAAGGAAAATCCTTCGTATCGGTCAAGTTGCTTTATTTCAGCTGTTAACTTTTGAGCGGCAGGATCGATGTAGTAAGTAGTTCTATCTGCATCATTGAATTCGTAGCGCATCACTGGTAAATACTTGTTGATGAAACCATATTCATTTGTGAATTCAGTTGTCCAAGTAATTGATGCGACTGTTGAACGTTGATTTTTTAGATCTCTAAACTTATTTAGCAACTGAAGGGAATAAAACTGATGTCCATTTTTTAACTCCTTGCCATTTTTCAAATCTATATAACGGTACTTTAGGTCATTGGTGTCGAGGTGCTGTGCGTAAATCTTGTTCGCAATATGAACCAGTCCAAAACCATTTAAACTTGCTAAATTGAATGTGGATGTACTTTGAAGTTCTTCACTTGAAAAACGATCTTTCAATACATTTGCCTCACTGCTTTTAGGATTAAATTTCATCCAGACATGGAATGCTCCAGATAACGCGAATGTAAAAACAAAGAAACTAAACGAGAGACCAAGAACTCGATGTCGTACCCGGTATTTGTCTCTCTTGGTGGGTTCTATCTTTACAAATACCTTGTAAAACAATCCATAGATCAATAGCCCTGAAATAGCTGTGAGAAATAGCACCAAAAGGATTACTAGCATCAAACAGATCGTTACCGCACTTGGTAAAAAGTTCAAAAAGTCCCACGTGTGAAACCAAGAAAAAATATGGATGAATGTTTTTCTTTTGAGATCATTGAATGTGATGAATTTACTTTCAGCAGTTGACACATATATGTCCATTTGATCTGGGCGATCGAACTGAACTTTGTAAACAGGTAAATACTTGTTAACTGATTTATACTCTGATGTAAACGCGGTTATTTTGGTAAGCTTAACTGGGTTTTCCAAGTCTTTTGTAATGTAACGTGCTATATGTTGAGCATAGTTTTCGTCACTTTTTTTGATCCATTTACCGGTATTTATATCAATATAAATTATTCCTTTTTCATCCAATATTTGCGCATAACTTTTACCATGAAAAGTGACCACATGGAGGTCATTAAACTCATCAATGCCATTTATTTTTAGAAGGTGATGAAATTCAGTGACAGTTAGATTTGCAGGAACTTTTTCAGCCTTGTATTCCTCTTGGGGTAATCTTGTTTTAAACCAATGCGACATAAACGGATGCATTATTCCAGATAATGCCCAGAGCAGTGTAGGAATGAATACAATCCACGCAAGCCGTTTGTGTATTGAATAGCTGTATTTCTTTAACATGTTGATTGAAAAAAGAGGCTGACCCGAAAGCCAGCCTCGGTGAAATGATTATTTTTTAGCTGAAAAATTATATTGAAGTCCAATAACAAACGTTCTCGGTGCAGCTGGTGTATAAGCTGAGCGATCGGTTGAACGATTGCCACGAGTGACATTCGTAGCATACAATTCATCAAATAAGTTCATAACATTGGTAAAAACTTCAATACCTTTCCATGTATATCCGAATCTTGCATTTACCAAATCGTATCCTTCATACGCAACAGAATTAATCTGATTTTGATAGTATGCTGAAACATGCTGCCATTCAGCTGAAACTCTAAAGTTTTTAATAAATTTAGGGTAGTAACTCAATTCCGAATTCCATATCCATTTCGGTGCTCCAGGCATATCATAGCCATTGTAGTTCTTAATAACATCGCTTGCTTTTTCACTGACCACAAAGTCCACAAATTTATGTTCTGCGTATGTGCCGCCGAATCTGAAGGCTACAGTTTTAAGTGGGCGTGTAGACAATGCGAACTCAACACCTTGATGAATTGTTTTACCAGCACTTTGATAGTCTGTTGAATTGTCCGGCTGTTTAATTCCTAGCAACTCATTTCGACCATACATTTTGTATATTGAAAAATCAATCAATATTTTGTTCTTGGCAAGTGACAACCAACCCCCAACTTCATAATTGTCAAAATAAGCTGGTGTTAAATTGGTATAGAATTCAACTGGATTTGTATTTGGTTTTGCTCGGAAAATAGCAGTTAACCCCGGTGGCGAAAATCCTTTTGCATAATTCACATAAACACCACTTTTCGAATTTAGGGCATAAGTTGCACCTAATTTAGGTGTAAAATTTGTAAACGCTTTTTTACCTGAGGTATTACCCAAAACGTTAGAATAGGTGAATGCCATGAGGTCATATCTACCGCCCAAAGTAACCTTCATTCTTTTAATTGGCTCAAACATATATTGCAAATACCCAGATGCATTTTGAATGATTGCATTGTAATCGGCTAATTTGATATCAGGACGTTCACGATCGATTGTATATTTAATTACACTTAGGCTGTCAGGTCTTAGCTCAGTGAACAGATCCAACTGATACGCCCAATAATCATTTGGCGAATAATCGTATGTCGCACCAACAATCAATTGACTCTTCAAGAATTTAAAATCTTGTGTATGTTGCACTATTGCACCATAGCTTTGAAAGCTATTTAAGTTGATCTGTCCCGTTGCTGTTGGACTTTTCGACAGCCAACGAATCGCATACGTTGGATTCTGACCCATTTCATTTTTTCTCTGGAAAGCAGTAAATGTAGTATGCGACTTTTTATTCCATTTATGCTCTGCTGTAAAACGCGTTCGCATGGCCTTACTGCTTCTGTACGTAAAATCGGTTGTACTTGTGTACGATTCATTAAAGAAGGCTAATGAATCAACGCTCCCTGTCATGTCCGAATAATAATCATTGAGGGTAGAAGAAAGAGTTAAGGTCGTTTTATCTGACAGTTGGTAATCGAGCCTCAAGTTATAGGATTGTTTTTTATAATCTGAGAATGTTAGCCAAGAATTAGTTTGTTGACTAATTAAACCTCCAGCATAGATACTCAATTTCCCAACTTGACCTCCAGCTCCGAACTGAACACGTTTATATCCCCATTGGTCAAACTGCACACCAAATTTAGCAGTTGGAATTGCAGATCCTTTTGATGTTATGAAGTTCACGGCACCCCCAATAGCTTCAGCTCCATAAATGGATGAAACAGGTCCTTTAACGACTTCTAAAGCATTCAGGTTGAACTGATTTAACTCTAGTAATGCGTTGTGATTAAATATACCCAAAGGTCGGATTGGAATACCATCCTCGAGGTATAAAAAATAGGCATTGGTGTTAATTGGTTGACGAATTGACATCATGTGCTGTTCTTGCCCTAGATTAACCATGTTTACACCCGGCGTTTTATTGATTAACTCATAAACACTGGTTGCTTTTGTTTCATCAATGGTTTTTGTATTCAATCGTGTTATTGCCAAAGGAGAACTTGCACGATTAGAAGCACCCCGCGTTGCTGTAACCACTATAGGTTGAAGTAATTCTGGAGTAAACTCAAGATAGATGACTGGTGGAGTTTCTCTGGCCGTAAAACGTTTTTCAGAATAGCCAATTGATTTAATCAGCAATGTATCGTTCTGACTCGAATCAATTTTAAGTTTTCCATTGGTAGATTCAACTACCTGTTGGGTTGATACATTTATGATCTGAACAATCCCTACAGGCTCTTTTGTCAATGCATCAAGAACGATGCATTGAACTTGTTGTGCATGCATGCCAAAGCATAGCATTCCCATGCACAGGGTAATGACTTTTTTCATTGTTTTTTTAATAAGTTAAATAACAGTAAACCGAAGTTCCTTTTGTAAATTGGTTTAACTTATTAATGCGGGCGGATGGAAAAGTGGTTTTATCTCTACTTCTGTGAAAGATATTGAGTAGTGAAACGAATGATTTATTTGATCATCAGTTGCCATTACCTTTAAAAATGGTAGAATGTTTTGCAAATACAGTATCTGTTCCTGTTCTTCTTTGGGTTGTGTTTGACTAGAATTGTTCTTTGGATTTTTTTCTTCACCCAGACGTTTACTGAGTTGACAAGATCCTTGACAACAATTGTTTTTAATTGCTTTCTTGACGCACAAGTTTTTAGCAATAAACTCCTTGTTCAATTGAAATTGAATATAGACAGCCCAACGATTTACTCCCTGAAGTACAACCGCAACAAGCATGACATATAAAATGACTTTTTTCAATCTTTTGCTTGTTATTTTGCCACAAAAGTAGAAAAATAGTTTTGTTACATAAAATGTTTAAATGAAATCAAATTGATTAATTTTCAAAAAAACAATGTTTTAATGATGCCAACTCTCGTAATAGGCGCAAGCGAAAATCCTGATCGTTATTCTAGCAAAGCCATAAAAATGCTCCACCATTTTGGTTACGAAGTGCTGGCTTTTGGCAAAAGAAAAGGAGAAGTAGATGGCTTTGAAATTGCCACCGAATGGAATGAAAACTGGCAACCACATACCATTACTTTGTACATTAATCCGACGCTGCAGTTAGAACTTTATGATAAAATAATCTCTCTTCGTCCTGAACGAGTAATTTTTAATCCAGGGACAGAAAACAAAGAATTTGAATCCATGCTAGAGGAGCGTGGTATTCAAGCAACTGAAGCTTGTACCTTAGTGCTTCTTTCTACCGGACAATATTAATCTGAGACCAATTTTTATAATCGAACTCAGGTTATATAAAAAAAGAGCCCGGTGATCCGGGCTCTTCCAACACAACCGATTCGGTCGGCAAATCAATTCGAAATCTTATTTGATGTCGATTTTCTTAGCAGACTTTGGTGAATCGGTGTGTTTTTTGGCAACTTCAAGATGAAGTATACCATCTTTGTAGGTGGCTTCGATTTTCTCTTCGTTCGCGGTTTCAGGTAAGGTAAATGATCGTTGAAATGAGGAAAAATTAAACTCCTTGCGGCGAATGCGTCCTTCCTCATCTTTTTCTTCCGAAGACTCCTCTTTTTCAGATGCAATGGTGAGAATATTGTTTTTCAGTTCGACATTGAAGTCTTCTTTTCTCAATCCTGGTGCGGCTAATTCAATTTTAAACGATTTAGGCGTTTCCTCAATGTTTGCAGATGGAATTCTGCTTCCAATTGCAGGGAAATTGCGGTCGTTGTATCCTAAAAGGTCACGGTTGAAAAAGTCATCGACTAGGAGGTTAAATGAAGGTGCCAAACTTGGTGCTGGAAATAATCCGTCTCTTCTCAAAATTGTGCTCATTGTTGTTTGTTTTTTGAATGTTATTACTAGGTGAACTAATTTGTTTTGATCTGAGACCGAATTTATCTCTTGAATTGAGTTTTGAAAAAATTCTTCAACTATCGTTACTTCAATTTCTGCGAGCTTCTCTGATACTTCATGGAAAGAATATTGAGTGGATTCAAACAAATGCCGTCTTCATTGTGTATTTTTGTGGCCTAAATCCTTTAGAAGAATGGAAAATTTTTCAAGGTCTTTCTTTTCAATGCGCATGATGACCGTTGCGCTCTTTGTTTTTTTGTCTGCAATAGCGATGGCAACATTCTATGAATCAGCCTACGACATACAAACTGCAAAAATCAAAATCTACAATGCACTTTGGTTTGAGGTGCTTTTGGTTTATTTATCAATGAATCTTATTGCGAACATTTTTAAATATAAAATGCTGCAACGAGAGAAGATTGCAATGTTGACTTTTCACCTTTCATTTATTGTAATAATAATCGGTGCGGCTGTTACACGATTTGTAAGCTTTGAAGGACTCATGATTATTGGAGAAGGGCAACGATCCAATTTTATTTACTCATCCGATCCGCATCTCTGGTTCAAGATTAATGACGGGAAATTGCAATACACCTATGCTGAAAAGAAATTCATGTCAGAAGAATGTAACAATGATTTTGGTATTGATGTCGATTTCCCCAACCATAAAGCCCCGATAAAAATTGAATATGTAAACTTTCAAAAAAAGATGGTTGACTCGGTGGTGGTCAATGATTCAATTCAGGGCGTCACGCTAGACTTGGTAACAGAAGGTATGCGTTCGAATTATTTGTCTGAAGGTGATTTTATGATGTCAGGAGATGTTGCAATTTCATTTGAAAAAAAGGATGCGATGCCTGGAATTTTAATTTCAAAGCAAGGAGCAAAAATAATGATTCGTTCCAAGGAACCTTTGCGCTATTTGCCAATGGCTGAAATGCGTAAATACAGACAGAGTGGTTTAGAAGTTCCTGATTCAATGTTTGTGAAGGTGCCATCTGAAACAACTGTTCCTTTTCAAATTGAAACGCTTTATCAGGTAGGAGGACAGCAAATTGTATTGAAAAGAAAAATTGATCACGCCAAAAGAATGTTGCTTCCTTCAGGACGTAGAAATGTTGGGACAGATTATTTAACAGTGAAAGTGACGGATGGTGAATTCTCGCGACTTGTAAAACTGAAAGGTGGTATGGGGCAAATTCCCGATGCAGAAGTTTTTAGTTTGAATGGTTTGACATATCAAATGGAATATGGTTCTACAAAAATAGAAATGCCATTTTACATTGGTTGTAAAGATTTTAGACTTGAGAAATATCCCGGATCTGAAACAGCATCTTCATTTGAAAGTGATGTATCAATTATAGATTTAAAAGACAATTACTCAAAGGATCAAACAATATTCATGAATCATGTGATGGATTACAAAGGGTATCGATTCTTTCAATCAAGTTATGACCTAGACAATCCTTCAACTCCTCAAAACGAAGAAGGAACTAGGTTGAGCGTAAATCATGACTGGTGGGGAACAAACATTACGTATCTAGGGTATTTGCTTTTAGCAATCGGTATGATAATGTCACTCTTTGCTCCTGTAGGAAGATTTAGAGATCTCAATGATAAATTGAAAAAATCAAGAGAGAAAAGAGTGAAATTGGGCACAATGGTGCTATTGGTACTTTGTTTTTCTTTACCTGGATTTGGTCGGGCAGAGTCGGATCACAAAGGTCATGATCATGCTCATGCCAAAGTTCAGAAGCCTGTATTTAGGTTTATGTCGGAGGAACATTCGGATCAATTGTCAACTCTTTTGGTTCAGGATTTTCAAGGCAGGATTATTCCAATGCACACTCTTAGTGATCAATTATTAAGAAAAATATACCGGGATAATAAATTTGAAGGAAAGAACGCCATTCAGACAATCATGAGCATGCACATGTATCCGCAACATTGGATGGATGTGAAAGTGATCCAGGTGTCATCGAATTTGCGTGATAAATTAAAAACAGGGGAATATGCTTCTTACAATGAATTGGCAGATGCAACAGGTCAATTTAAATTGATAGGAGATTACAACAGTGCGCATCAAAAATTAGAATCCAAAAGAGACGAATTCGATAAGAAATTGATCAAATTAGTAGAAAAATTTCAGGTGGTTCAGTCGATTTTTAATTGGCAGTACATGAAAATAATTCCAGTTGCCAATGAGCCGAATAACAAATGGTTTGTGCCGCTTTCAATGGAGTTGTTGCAGCTTGATTCGCTTTCTTCTGGATTGGCCTTGCGTTATATCTCTGGTCTAGATGAAGCAGCAAAAACTAATAAATATGGTCAGGTAGATGATTTGTTAACGGATCTAAAAAAGTTTCAAAGAATTGCTGGTGTTAAAGTAGTTCCTTCCGAAAACAAAGTGAAGCTAGAGGTGAGTTACAATAAGATGGGGATCTTTAAAAATACTTACCGCAGTTACATGGCATTTGGATTCTTATTGTTACTCATATTCTTCGTTCGGATTTTCAAGAAGCCAACTGAAAAAGCAGATAAAGTATTTAAGTACATAGCACTATTCTTTTCTTTTCTCGTCGTATTTATTTTTGTTTATCACGGAATTGGGTTAGGTTTCAGGTGGTATATTTCTGGACACGCACCATGGAGTAATGGCTATGAGGCAGTTATTTTTATTTCATGGGTAACGATGATTGCTGGAATTGTTTTTTCGCGAAAAAATGCTGTCATTCTTGCAGTGTCTGCGATTCTTGCCGCATTCATGATTTTCGTAACAGAGATGAATTTATTGGATCCTGAAATCACACCACTGCAACCGGTTTTGAAATCCTATTGGTTGATGATTCATGTTGCAATTATTACAGGAAGTTACGGATTCCTTGGATTATCAGCTATTCTAGGATTGATCAACTTAAACCTTTATATTTTTAGAAATAAGAAAAATACTCAATTGCTTACTTTAGATATCAATGAGTTGACCTATGTTTCAGAAATGACAATGACGATTGGATTATTTATGCTGACAATCGGTACTTTCCTTGGTGGTATTTGGGCAAATGAATCGTGGGGACGCTATTGGGGATGGGATCCGAAAGAAACATGGGCATTGGTGTCGGTTTTGGTTTATGCTGTGATCTTGCATCTCCGATTTATTCCTTCGCTTAGTGGAAAATTTGTTTTCAATGTAGTCAGTTTGTGGGGTTATTCAGCAATTCTCTTTACTTTCTTTGGCGTGAACTTCTATCTTGTTGGACTGCATTCTTATGCACAAGGAGAAGGATTAGGAGAATTGCCAGCATGGCTGATTGTGACTATTTCTTGTTTTGTGATGTTTACCGCTTTTGCCGTTTATCGCAATTGGAAATTCAGTCAGGATCAGAAAGCTAAAATGTTGACTGAGGAATAATATTTATTTTTCAAACGCTACAGATATTTAAAATTCTTATTCGTTTGGAACTTCACAATTATTATTACAGTTGATCCAATATTAGGTATTGTGGCTCTTCGAGATTAGAAATGAATATCATCTTTAAGTACGTGGCTAATATACTCTCAGCGGTTCAAACTGATTGAGCTATAACTTGGATAAATTATTGAACTTGGTTTCATGTTTTAGCGTGTGTTATTCCAATGACTAAATCGGTTTAACGGGCGCAAATTTAAAGTATTCAGTTTGATGTGCAAAATATGAATCATTTTTTTTTATTTCTAAAACACAAATCAATGTTTTGACTATTAAAAAGTTACTTTTGAAAAGCATTTATTCTTTAGAGATCAATGAAACTAGATATTCTTGCTTTTGCAGCACATCCAGACGACGTAGAACTTTCCTGCTCAGGGACATTGATGAAACATATAACCGCTGGAAAAAGGGTTGGTATTGTTGATCTAACTCAAGGTGAACTTGGATCACGTGGCACCATTGAAACGAGGTACGCTGAAGCAAATGAAGCTTCTAAAATTATGGGTGTTGAAATTCGGGTAAATTTAAAAATGGCGGATGGCTTTTTTGAACTGAATGAAGCGAATAAGCGTTTGGTAATTGAGCAGATTCGAAAATTTCAACCTGAAGTAGTACTTGCCAATGCTGTTTCTGATCGACACCCAGATCATGGGAAAGCGGCAAAATTGGTTTCCGAAGCATGTTTTTTATCTGGATTGCGACGTGTTGAAACGCAGTGTGATGGAATACATCAAGTGGCACATCGACCGAAAGTGGTTTATCATTATATCCAAGACAATTACATAAAGCCTGATTTCTCAGTAGATGTAACAGATTTTATTGATCGAAAAATAGAATGCATTCGCGCCTACAAGACGCAGTTTTATGATCCAAATTCACCAGAACCTCAAACGCCTATTTCTGGCAAAGAATTTTTTGATTTTGTAAAGGGGCGAATGATGCAATATGGCCGGCCAATCGGGGTAGAGTATGCGGAAGGTTTTACGGTTCAAAGAGAAATTGGAGTGAATGATTTGTTTGATTTGAAATAGCAATCTATTATTGAATCGTATTAATAGCAATTTCTTTTCCTTGCCAAAAAACCCTTTCATTTGCTGTTTTCCCAATAAGTAATTTCCCAAAAGGGGATACAGGACTTAAACAGTAATAGGTTTCATCTCCTACTTTTAGTGCCCCATGACCTATTGAAAGGTAAAAATTGCCATTTGTTGTTTGTAACAAGGTACCAAGTCCAATTTTAGAATGAATTTGATCTGTATCGATGTTTTTTACAAGACTTATTGCTTTTTTTAATTCCAAAAGCTGATCAGAAATTCGTTCTTGTTCAAGTTGATTCATGGCGCGGCTTGTCTCATGTTTATCTCCCGCGGTGCTTTTAGTGTCTGAACTCAAATCCAGTCGTAAATCACTTAATTCACTTTCAAGATGACGTTCTTTTTTAACAAGTGCTGATAGAAGTTCTTCGTGTATTTCAGCTTTATTTGGTAATTCGTTCATACAGCTGATTTAGTTGCTTGAGTACATTTTCTGAAGAAAATTGTTGGGCTTTATCGCGTATAGTTTGGGTGTGAAAAGTCAAACCATTTAGAATTTTCTCCATTTCCAATGCTAAGCTGAGGGGGTCATGATTTAGAACCAACAATCCTTGGTCGTCAGTCATTTTCGATGCAATACCAACTGGTGTCGAAATAACTGGAATTCCTGTTGACCAAGCTTCGGCGATTACAATGGAAAATGTTTCATAACGAGAAAACAATACAAAAGCATGACTTTTTTGGTAATACCCAACTAAATCTGAATGTTGCATTGGTCCAGCGAATTCAATGTATTGATTTAGTTTTTTGTCATTGACAACATGCTGCCATTTTGAAAATGGTTCATCACTGACAACTTTGAGTTTGAAATGAGTATACCCTTTTTCGCAAAGTAAGTCAACGGCATCAATAATTCCTTGAGGATCTTTTAAGTCAGGATCAAGTGTGGATACATGAAGAAATTGCTTAATTGTATCATCAGGTTGTTGACCAGGACGAAATAGTTCTGCTTTGATAGGATTGGGAATAACATCTATCAATTTTTCAGGAAAACATTTTTGTAAATCTGACTTTAAGAACTCAGAAACGGCAATCAAACAATCAATTGATTTACGAGAATAATTAACTACAAATCGCTCTTTAAAATTCCATTTCTTTTTCCTTTCTGGTCTGAAGTAAGAGCCATGTTCCGTCACAATCAATGGGCAATTGAAATGTTTTTTCGCCTTTACAAATAAATGACCTTTGGGCAAGATGCAATGAGCATGTATTAAATCAACTGAATTAAGTTTTGATATTCCTGTTTTAAATGCGCGGTCAAATTCTTTTTTTCTTGATAGAAAATTGGATTTCTCAGGGACATAACAGACGATTTCTCTCAGATTACCTTCAAACGCTTCAATTTCTTCAATTTCTGGTACAGAAGGGTCTGTTGTAATGTATAAAACCGTTACGTTGTGTTGCTTGGCTAAAAGTCGAGCTTGTTCCTGGACGAAATTTCCAAGGAATGGTGAAACCCGACTAGGGTACCACGAGCTCAGTAAAAGAATATGTAATCTTTCGACGGCCTTTTGCATTGGTCGAAATTCGGAAGAATTATTTAACGATCAATCTTAATTCTTCAATCACTCTGTCAATTTCTTCTTTGGTGTTGAATTTTGAAAATGAAAACCGTGCATTTGGACGATTCAAATCAGCTTCAATGCCTGAAAGTACGTGAGAAGCGCCAACTGCACCAGACGAACAAGCAGAACCACCACTAACTGCGATGCCTTTCAAATCGAGTGTAAATAAAAACATACCTGAACCTTCAAATCTGGGGAAGCAAACATTCAAGACGGTATATAATGATTTTTCCGGATCAGTTTCTCCGTGAAAAGATACGTTTGGAATTGCTTTTTTCAAGGCGTCTATCATGTATGATTTCAATCCTTGAATATGTGTATGGTGCTCTTCTATGTCATTATATGCCAACTGAAATGCTTTTGCCAATCCAACTATTCCGGGTACATTTTCCGTTCCACCTCGCATCCCACGTTCTTGTGCTCCTCCATGAATGAATGAGCCGATTTTCAGTTTTTTGTTGACATACAGAAATCCAACACCCTTTGGACCATGAAATTTATGCGCAGAACAAGTAATGAAATCAATGTCCAAAGCACCTAGATCAAACCGATAATGCGCCATACTCTGAACCGTATCAGAATGGAAATAAGCATTGTATTTTCTGCACATTTCGCTTACTCGTTGAATTGGAAGTAAAGTGCCTATTTCATTGTTGGCGTGCATGAGAGAAACCAACGTTTTTTTTGATTCTTTTAGCAGTTCTTCAAGTTGGGAAAGTTGTATATTTCCTTTTAAATCAGCATTTAAATAAACTATTTCTGTCCCTTCCTCTTTTTTCAACGCATCAACAGTATGACCAACTGCGTGGTGTTCTATGGAAGTTGTAATGATACGCTCAACACCAAGATTTCTGACCGAAAGATACAAGGCAGCATTATCGGCTTCCGTGCCTCCACAAGTAAAAATAATTTCCGACGATTGACAATTTAGTTCTTTTGCAACAGCTCTGCGCGAGGTTTCAATTAGCGCTTTTGTGTCTCGACCGAAATGGTGGGAAGAAGATGGATTACCAAAATGATTGCTCAAAACGTCGGTCATAGCTGTGACCACTTCTGGGGCAATAGGCGTGGTGGCGGCGTTGTCTAGATAAATTCGCATGGGACAAAGATAACAATTGTGCCCTATTTTTAGGGTTTGTTGCGCACTGGAAGCTAGACAAAAAAATCATCAATTATTGAATTGCTATTAAGGAAAATCGAAGATGATGAAATACTTTAGTTAAGCATTAATTACAAACTATTTATATCTCAGAGTGATAAAATTCAATAGCTTTACCTGTAACTTCCTTACTTCAAAAGAAAGTTCTACTAAGTAACGTTTATGACAAAACAAGTTTGGTTAATTGTATTCTCATTTTTTTTGTGTCACACAACTGTTTCATCACAAGTAACTGTTGTTAAAACTGATACCTCAACTGTAATCAATCCGATAAAGGGATTGAAAAAAGCAGGGCCAGGTGATATAGATCCAAGTATACCACTCATGCTGGACCCAAGTACAACACCAATTTATTTTGAAGATTTTTCTAGGATTCAAGAAACAGATTTTATGAGTGTTATGGTTTCTGGCGATTATATGCCAGAGCCCTATGTTGACAGCGATAAAGTTGTTAGAGCTTTTGTAATGAGAAAAGCAACTGATGAGGAGAAAAAGCAAATGCAGCAAATGCAAGGAAGTATGGAAGCTGATATGCAAAATACCAACGAACACGTTGGGAAGAAAGCAATTAAATTTTCAGTTACAGATATTTATGGAAAGAACTATTCTTTGAAAGATTTGAAGGGAAAAGTAATTGTGATGAACTTTTGGTTTGTTGAATGTAAACCATGCGTAATGGAAATGCCAGAATTAAATGGCCTCGTTGAAAAGTACAAAGGAAAAGATGTTGTTTTTCTTGGATTTGCTACGAATGACAAACAGAAAATAGAACGATTTCTAGAAACTAAAACTTACAAATACAACGTGATTGCTGATAGTAAAGAAATTGTTGATTCGTATGAAGTTAAGGCATTTCCCACCCATATTGTTATAGATAGGAAAGCCATAATTTCATATTATGTGACCGGTTTTGGACCAACAACAATAGTCGATCTAGACAGGTCTATCGATTCATTGCTGAAATAAATTCCGCTAAAATCACTTTGCATCCTTCAAAAAACTTTGAAAGTCTTCTTTCAATTCCTTGAAATTTTGCTCAAAAGAACCAAGTAATTCTTTTTCTTTCGAGTGGTGAACTGCTTCTGAAAGGTTGGCTACTTTCGTGAATTGCTTGTCAATGATTTTTTCATCTCTTTTAAGTTCATGCGTCAAATCATTGATGTTGTTTTTTTGAATTTCCAATTGGTTTTGGAACTTTTCAATTTTTGCAAGTTGACGCTGATGTCTTTCATCTTTCGCAATGTTTTCAAGTTGATTTTCAAAGATGGAAAGTTCGTCTTTATAAAAAGCTAAGCGACTTTCATATTCTCTGTTTTCAGCGTGATCTTTGTAAACTTTTTCTTGTGGTTTCATAATTTTTGTTTTTTACAAATATCATAACTTGGAAACGAGAACGAAATGAGTTCGGTCAATTCAGGAATAGGGATTGCGTCACCTATGTTGGATAAAAATGGTGCTAGAATCATTTGCTAGTGGATGTTTTAGACTAAATTTACCTGGTAATTATTTTATTACTATGCTTGATAAATCCCACAAATACCTTTCATGTTCAAATTGTGAATCGCGTAAATTGTCACTTTTTGGAGAGTTCTGCGAGAAAGATGTTCATGATCTTGATGAGGATAAAAGTTGTGCATATTACAAAAAGAATCAACCAATTTTTCTTGAGGGCAGCAATCCTCGTGGTGTTTTTTGCTTGAACCAAGGTAAAGTAAAGGTTTTTACACGCGGAGATGAAGGCAAGGAGCAAATTATTCATATCGCAAAAGCAGGAGAAATAATTGGATTCAGAGCCATGTTTAGTGGAGAACCTTACAAAGTTTCTGCAACAACACTTGAAGAATGTAATATTTGCTTCATAGGAAAAGAAGATTTCCTAAATATGATTGACAGTAATCCAGCGCTTAGAAATGGAATCATGCGCGAATTGTCTAAAGAGTTAGGTGACAGGGCTATTTTTATTACGAATCTTGCTCAAAAAACGGTACGCGAACGTTTGGCTTTTGCTTTGCTTATTCTTGGGGATATCTATGGAGAAGAGCAAATAAATCTTACACGTGAAGACATGGCAAACTTTATAGGAACAGCGACTGAAACGCTCATTCGACTTCTGAAGGAATTCAAGGAGGAAGGGTTGATTGCTATTCACACGAGAAAATTGGATCTTATAGATAAGGAAAGCTTAATTCTGATAGCAGGAAAATGATCGCAACTTACCGTTGAGGTATTTTGAAGGCAAAATTGAGTTTATGACATAAGTCATTTTTTAGATTATAAACTGTTGCTATTTTTGAAAATAAATAGTGTTTATGTTTTCCAAAGGTTCAAAACTCTATAGTATTTCTAAAATGAAATGTCCTCGTTGTCAAGAAGGAGCATTTTTAGTTTCTCATCCATATGATTTATCAAAAATGGGTGATATCCATGAAAATTGTGATTGCTGTGGCTTGAAATATTCCAAAGAACCTGGTTTTTATTATGGTGCCATGTATGTTGCCTATGCAATAGGGGTAGCACTTTTTGTTACGCTGTGGACCTCGTTCAATCTTTTTATTACAAATGTTTCTGTTGGGTTTCAGATCTTTGTGATCATCACTTCCACGGTTTTACTTTCCCCCTATATCTATGCACTTTCCAAAATAATCTGGGCGAACATGTTTATCACATACGATAAAAACGCCATCAACAAATTCAAAAGCCAAAAAAACGGTTAGTTCATAGGTGTATTTGAGCAAGCTGTTCCGTTTTAGCCTTTAATTTGTTTAACTTTGGAAATCTTTTTTTTTAGAATATGTCTGAAATTGTAGTTATCACAGGTCTCCCACGATCTGGTACATCCTTGATGATGCAAATCATCGATAAAACGGAAATCGCTGTGCTTTCTGATGGAAAACGTGAGAGCGATATAAGCAACCCGGAAGGATATTATGAATTGGAAGCTGTGAAGGGAATTGTCAAAGACAATAGTTTTTTGAATGAAGCAAAAGGTAAAGCAGTTAAAATTGTAGCTCCGCTTCCTATTTATCTAGATACGCAGCACAAATACAAAGTTGTTTTTATGCGCAGAGACATGGATGAGATTCTTCGGTCGCAAGAGAAAATGCTTTCAAAAGATCAGCAAAGTGAGCGAGAGAAATTTAGAACGATTTATGAATTCCATCTAAAAAAGACCTATAATTTCTTTTTATTAAACAAAATTCCTTTCCTTGATGTTAATTACAATCAGCTGATGCAAGATTCTGAAAATGAGTTAAAAAAACTTTTTGATTTCTTGGGAGTTACTCAGCCTGAGGAGGTTAATTCGATTGTCAAGCCTAATCTTTATAGAAATCGAAATGAAAAATAAACAAACAAAAAAGATTGTTTTTGCATTTACTTCGTAGATATACTTTTTTGTTTGTTTATTTTTTTATAATTTTGTTGAAACATTTAAACTTTAATTTATGAAAAAAAATTTACTTTCTTTATTATTGGTAACCCTTGTTTCAGGTTTATCTTTTGCTCAAATTAATGTTACTGGTCCTATTGCGTTTGATAGTATTGCAGGGGGGTCTTTAATTCCAATTTATCAGGGGTCTGCGGGAACGATGACAGGAGTTCCTAAAGTAACGGGTTCTCTCAATTCAGTTTCGATAGATGCGGAGTTAACACTTTCTGCTGCTTTCACTTATGCAAACGATTTAACGATTTTTGTTTCTGCGTCTTCAGATTTGACGGATACAACTGACAATTATCTTCTTCAAATTGGTGGATATTCCCCATTATCGACTAACAAATTCCTCTGGGGTTGTGAACCGACATGTGATACTGATGATCTAGGTACCGCGGTTTCTGGTACGGTATCTTCTTTTGTTGCATTGAATTTTGGTAATACCACAAACGTAATTTGGATTGGTAATGGATACCTTGCAACTGGTGCTATTGGTTCTTGGACATTGAATTCGCTTAGTCTAGGTGGATTGACTTTAGATGTAACTGGTATCAAGGAAAATTCACTTTCTGCCTCAGTTTATCCCAACCCTGCAACAGATGTTTTAAACATTAAAATTGATGAAGCAATTGAGAATGTTGTGGTTACTTCCATCGACGGTAAAGTAGTTGCGAACGCTACTTCTGGTTCGGTTGATATCTCAGTTTTGAACGCAGGTGTTTACGTTTACAACGTTACTACTGTAACTGGTAAAACAGCTAAAGGTAACTTTATCAAAAAGTAATCTAGTAATTTAGTTTTTTACGAAGGCTCCTCTTGTAGGAGCCTTTTTCGTTATGACTCGTCCTGAAAAAGGCTGACTGGATATATCAAAGATAATGAACTCGTATTTATAAAATGATACGAGTTCTTTTTTTCCAAGTTTTGATGATTATTTCATTTTACAAGTGCGTCCTGTTTGTGATTAAAAACCCAATTGATAAATGAGATCTTAAATTATTGTGAGCTTAGATTGCTTGATTGACTTGTTTTTTCATCCAGTAATATGATTCAAAATTAGTGTCAAGCATAAATTCATCTTTAAGTATACCATTAACTCTTTCTTTAACAGCACTCTTATATGAATCTAAGTATTCGATTATTCTTATCGCTAATTCATTTTGATATAAGAAGGTTGTATATTGAGAATTAAAGTATTGAAGCACTCTGTTTGAATGGTGAATGAGTTTGTATTTATAACTTCTGTTTGAAAGGGCTTATTTTAATGTGTTTACAGCAGTCTCAGCTTGCAGATTATCAGCTAGCTGATAACTAATTATAGTATTTAATACGCTCTCCTATTCTGAAACAACTTGACGTTTGAATTCCTCACAGTACATTTGTGTGGACATTCGTGCTGTGATAGATTTCTTTTTAATTGACATAAACTTAATTTTTAGTCATTTTTTTTTATGTCAAGACTGGCATAAAAAGGCCCACCAAAATGGTGATACACTTTTAAGTAATTTTTTAGTTCGTTCTTCCCGGGTAAACTTTCAGCGCTTACTCCAAAAATTTGACTGCTCTTTTCATTTATACACGTATTTTTATACCTGTTTTTAAATTTTCGTTGAATCATTGATGGAAGAAAATAAGAAGAAATACCAAGTCACTCCAGAAGGTTCCTTAGGACTTTTGGCTCTCGGCTACAAAGGATTAATGGCTTGGAGAGAAGCATCAGGTCAAACAATGCCAAATCTGGATTTGGGGCAACAAAATAATTCAAGAAATAAATCGGAGTCTAAGAAGAAAGTGCTTGTGATCGGTTGGGATGCTGCCGATTGGAAAGTGATCAATCCCTTGCTTGAGCAAGGGAAATTACCTGGCTTGAAATCGTTAATGGAACGCGGAGCATATGGTCGCATTCAAACCTTGGATCCACCCTTGTCTCCAATGCTATGGACAAGTATTGCAACAGGTTTTAGGGCAGATAAACACGGTATAGCAGGTTTCATTGAACCAACTCCGGATGGCGAAGGTTTGCGTCCTGTTACATCAACATCTAGAAAAGTAAAGGCTGTTTGGAATATTTTAAATCAGGAAGGGTATAAAAGTAATGTGGTGGCTTGGTGGCCAAGTAATCCAGCCGAGCCCATTAATGGTGTGATGATATCGAATCTCTACCAGCAAGCGAACAAGGCGCTGGGTGAAGCATGGGAAATGCCGAGAGGAACGGTACATCCGGAATCCCTAAACGAAACAATGAAAAGTTTAAGAGTTCATCCCCATGAGATTACTTTGCCGATGGCTCTGCCTTTCATGCCGAATTTATTGAACGACAAAAAATTACGGAAAGATACGCGAACCTTAGCAGTGCTTAAAACCATTGCCAATGCGGCTTCAGTGCATGCCTCTTTTACCTATCTAACTGAAAATACGGAATGGGATTTTAGTGCTGTTTACCACGATGCAATTGACCATTTCTGCCACATTGCGATGCGTTATTTTCCGCCAAAACGCGATGTCATTCCTCAGGAAGACTTTGACAATTACAAAGATATTGTTGAAGCTGGATACCGTTACCAAGATATGATGTTGGTACAAACCCTCGACATGATTGATGAAAATACAACAGTAATAGTGCTTTCAGATCATGGTTTTCATTCAGATCATCAACGACCGCTTTATATACCTAGAGAACCTTCTGGTCCGGCAGTTGAACATTCACCGTTTGGTATTTTTGTCATGGCAGGACCTGGTGTAAAACAAGACCACGAGTTTTCGGGTGCAAGTGTTTTAGATGTTACACCAACAATTTTGCATTACCTCGGAAAACCAGTTGGCAAAGACATGGAGGGAAAAGTATTGCACCAATGCTTTGAAAATCCTATTGAGGCTGATTATATTAATTCTTGGGAGGAAGTAGAAGGAAATGCAGGAATGCACGATGAGTTGTTTCGCGAAGATCCTTGGGCAGCCCAAGAAGCATTGCAACAGCTTGTTGAGTTGGGATACATAGAAGCACTCGATGACGATAAGTTAAAAGAGGTAGAAAAAAGTAAAAGAGAGAATCATTATTACGTTGCGCGAAACATGATCAATGGAAATAGGGTAGCTCCAGCCATTGAAATTCTCGAAAGAATATTTGAAGAATCGGATGTTCTGCGCTATGGGCACCGTCTTGCATTTGCTTACTTGTCTCAAAAAATGTATGCAAAATGTGCCGAAGTCATTCAAAAAATGAAAGTGATTGAGGTCGCTCAAAAACAAACATTAAAGTCTGAAAAGGATCCCTTTAAAAACGAGGAATTTGAAGAGCCAATGTTCATTGATTATCTGGAAGGAATGCTGTTTTTGGCAATGAATAAACCCGGAAAAGCACTTCCGTTGCTTGAACGTGTGCAGCAGAAGAATCCTAATAATTTGCAATTGACTACGAATATTGCGCAAATACATTTGTTACGCAAGAATTTCAAAGCTGCCTATGATCAATATATTGCTGCGCTCGCAATAGATGACCGAGCTACGCCAGCGCATTATGGATTGGGATTAACATTACTTCGACAGAAAAAACACGAAGAAGCAATCAATGAATTCCTAATTGCCATTGAACAGGATTTTTACAAACCGAAATACCATTATCATCTAGGGGAGGCTCTGTTGCAAATAGGGGAATTTGAGGATGCGGAGCAAGCTTTTCAAGTTTGTATAAGACTTTCACCTGGGATGACCAAGGCGCACAAATGGTTGGTGAAACTGTACGAAGATTATTTGAATATGCCGGAAAAGGCAGCAGAACACAGTGCTTTTTTAAAGGAAAATATTCAAGGAGAAATAACCATTTTGTCTGGCTCGGATTCAGTTGGTTTCAAAGATATTCTTCAGGCATTAAAAGAAGGTGGAGCAGTGATAGGAGATTCTGAAAAGTATATTGGAAATCCAAGCCTAATGTTTACGCCGGAATGGCTAAAGGAGAATGTGAATAAGATCGTTTATGTTTCCAATCGCTATTTGAATGATCTTCCGCCAAATTTTCACTACAAATTAATATATGTTGAGAAATCTATAGAATCATCTATTGAAGATAAAGCAAAGGATTTGAAAAAGAAACTTCCCAAAGACACCATCTCATCTGCACTTCTAAAAAGTATAGAGAAAGAAATACTAAACCTAGAACAATGGATCCAAACACAGCCGACAAATGAAGTGCTTGTTCTTGATTTGGATGATATTCTTGATGTTAACCTCGATCAATTTCAACTATTAGGTGAATTTTTGGGGGAAGAATTAGAAATGGAGAAAATTGAAAAAAAGTTCAAAAATTTGCTTTAAGTACCTAACTAGGAGTATATTTATAAAAAAAAATGCTCATGAAAAAAACTACAATTAACAAATCAAAACTTGCTGGATATACTGCTGCAGCTGGAGCTGTCGTTGCAGGTAGCGCGGTAAATGCGCAAATTGTTTACACAGATGTCAACCCTGATGCTGTTATAGATTCTTTGACTGCGCCTTATCAATTAGACTTCAACAACGATGCAACGCCAGATTTGCTGTTTGCTGTGCAACATTTGTCTGGTTCAGATTCTACTATGGGATTTCAGTTCACATATGCAGGAGTAGGTGCTGTGGTACAGTTGAATGCTGGAGGAGCAGTTCAAGGTGTGAATACTGCAACATCCTCAGGATCTTCATTTGCTGTCTCAGCACTCAATTCTGGTGATGCAATTTCTTCTGCAGCTAATTTCGGAACAGGAGCTTATGCGCCATTAGCCGTTGATTTATTAATTAATGCAGGAACCTTTGGAACATTACCTATTCAACAAGGAAATTTCATGGGCGTATCCAATAAATTTTTAGGAGCTAAATTCGCTGTTGGTGCCAATACACATTATGGATGGGTGCAATTGTCTGTAGCAGCAGATGCAACTACAATTACGATACATGATTATGCTTTTGTAAATATTCCAGATGCAGGATTTACAGCAGGACAAATGGCAAGCCTTGACGGAATTGCTGTTGAAGACAAAGTAAGCATCAAAACAATGTTGGATGAGGCATCTATTAATGTTACACCAGATTTGATCGGTGGAACAATGGTGATCACAAACATGGCTGGACAAGAAGTGAAAACAGAGGCAATTTCTGATATTAATTCTAAAATTAATTATACTGGATTGGGAACTGGAGTTTATATTCTTGAAGCACGTTTCGATTCAGGTTCTGTAAACAAAAAGATATACGTGAGATAATTATTTATCTCCAAACAAATTTGAAAGGCGAGCCAAATGGTTCGCTTTTTTTATGGCATAAAAAAGCCCCACCAAAATGGTGAGGCACTTTTAAGATATTTTTTAGTTCGTTCTGCCCGGATAAACTTTCAGTGCTTCCTCCAAACATTTAACAGCTTTTTTCAGAGAATCCTGGTTCAACACATAAGCAATTCGTGCTTCGCTTTGACCTGCTCCTTTTGTGGAATAGAAACCATTTGCCGGAGCCATCATTACCGTTTGACCTTCGTATGAGAAATCTTCCAATAACCACTGACAAAACTTCTCAGCATCATCCACTGGAAATTTAGCGACACAATAGAATGCTCCACTAGGTTTCGGACAAAAAACACCCGGAATCGTATTCAATCCATCAACCATGATGTTTCTGCGTTGAACGTATTCAGCCACAACATTGTCAAAATAAGATTGAGGTGTATTTAACGCTGCTTCAGATGCAATTTGATCGATAGTAGGAGGGGAAAGTCTTGCTTGACCGAATTTCAATGCCGCAGCCATTACTTCCGTATTTTTTGTGATCAATGCTCCGATGCGTGCACCGCACATAGAATAGCGCTTCGAAACTGAATCAATCATGATGACATTGTTTTCGATTCCTTCAAGATTCATTGTTGAAAACGGAACCGCTCCATCATAGCAAAACTCGCGGTACACTTCATCTGCAAATAGGAAAAGATCATGCTTCTTAACGATGTCTCTCAGTTGTTCTAATTCTGACTTAGAATACAAATAACCTGTTGGGTTACCTGGGTTACAGATAACAATTGCTTTTGTTTTAGAAGTTATTTTTCGCTCAATTTCCTCAACGGGTGGCAATGCAAATCCATTTTCAATGTGCGCCGTTACAGGAACTACAGTCAAACCAGCGGTAACCGCAAAACCATTGTAATTTGCATAAAATGGTTCAGGTATGATTACTTCATCACCTGGGTTACAAGTAGTCATGAAGCCAAAAATTAAAGCTTCGGAACCTCCGGTTGTGATAAGGATATCTTCAGGATTTACATTGATTCCTGTCTTTTTGTAATAAGCAGAAAGTCCGTTTCGATAGCTTTCAAATCCAGCCGAATGACTGTATTCAATCACACGACGATCCATATTTTTAATAGCATCCAACGCAACTTGCGGTGTTTCGATATCTGGTTGACCGATATTCAAGTGGTAAACGATTTTCCCTTCTTTCTTCGCTTTTTCAGCGTATGGAACCAATTTTCTAATCGGAGATGCTGGCATATCAATTGCCTTCTGTGCTATCTTTGGCATATTTATCTGATTTTATCCGGCAAATTTAAACCAAATGTTGCAATGCAAAGAACAGTTTTGAATAATAGAATAGAGTTTGGATTATTTTTCATCGGAATATTGCTTTTTTTTGGCTGTAAATCGAATAACAAGGAAAAGACATTACCAGTTAAAGCTGAAAAAAAGAATTTGGAAACAGTGGCAATCAATGATACAGCAGGATTCAATTCCTATATGGCTGAATTTGGTTTGTACGATCTTTCGAAACTTGATAAACGCATTTTTTTTGAAATTAAATATGCAAGTTCAGACAACTTTATGCATCAAGTACTTTACTCCATAATCAAAAAGCCTTTTTTACAGAAGGATGTTGCTGATAGATTGATAAAATGTCAGGATGGATTGTCAAAGTTGGATACATCCCTTCATCTTTTCGTTTATGATGCAGTCCGTCCCGTTGACGTTCAATGGAAAATGTGGAATGCGCTCGATACCCTGAGGCCTTCGGAAAGAGTAAAGTTTGTATCGAATCCGATTAATAAAAGTCTACACAATTACGGTGCAGCCATTGATCTTACAATTTGCGATTCAAAAGGGAAACCTCTGGATATGGGAGCAGGATTCGATGATATTCGGAAAATTGCATATCCGTCAATGGAGGACCATTTTTTAGCAACAGGAGAATTGACTGAACAACAAATAGCAAACAGATCGATTTTACGCAAAGTCATGCGGTCTCAAGGTTTTAGGAATCTACCAACAGAATGGTGGCATTTCAATGCCTGTTCACGCAAAGAGGCCAGTCAAAAATACCGTTTACTAGAAAAGGAGTTTACTCGACAATGAGTTTTTCTTTTCTGAGTAAACCTTTTGTTTTGTCAGATAGTAAAATCAAATAGGTTCCTTTTGAAAGCACTGAAACATCCAAATTAATTTCCTTCTTACACGAAGTACGAAGGATTTCTTTTCCTTGAATGTCAGAGAGTATAAGCTCATAATCACCATTTGATGCAAAATCAATCGTTACCTTGTCATACGATGGATTCGGGAATATGCTAATTCCATTTAACAAGTTTGATTCTTCAATCGCAGCAAGGAAATTTGGATCTTTAATATTACTTCCTGAAGAATTCACAACCCAATTTTTCGGGTCGATTGCTACAACTCCTGAAACAGTTCCTACAGAAGGAATAACGAAATTCTCGCTGTTGCTTTGAATGTCAAATCGAATTGTTGTATCAGACATACCAGTGCGAGAGAATTTTATTTCGATAGGATTGGTAAATAAAGGAGTGATACTAGTACTTGTAGTATGATTGACTTGTAAATGTAAGTTTCCTGATACCGTATTCCATTTTGTTGAATACGTGGGATAACCTTGGCCGAAGTACCATTCACTAAACAAATTTGTTAGATCTAGTCCGCTCTCTACTTCAAGTGCATGTTGAACATCTATACCTTTTGCTACACTATCTGCAAAATCTTGCTGAAAATTCTTTAACGCTTGAAAAAACTGAGTGTCATTATTCAGCACAAAGCGCATAGTATGCACAATAGCGGATCCTTTGTCGTATGTCAATCGTCCACTAAAGATGCGGCCTTCATTTAAACTATCTAAAACGTATACACTCCCGTTAGGCTGAGATTTTACATTGTCATGCACATCTAGCATATTTTGAGCTGCTTCGGCGGGGTACAAATTTTCGAGCATCAATTGCTCACTGTAAGAGGCAAATCCTTCGTTCACCCATATATCTGCCCAAGAGGCACAGGTTACATTGTCACCAAACCATTGATGTCCAAGTTCATGCGCGGTGAGGCTTTTTTCAAAGAATCCTTGTGTTGTCATTGTTTGGTGTTCCATTCCTCCAGAAATTGGAGCCATGCAATGTCCATATTTTTCGTCTGCGAACGGATACAAACCGAATAGTTCTGAAAAGAGTTCGAGAAAATCGACTGTTTCATCAATATCAGCTTGGAAATTGTTTAAGGTTGCTGGATTATCATAAATAAAGTTTTGAATCAGTACCGGATTTGTCGAACCCACAGGATTCGCATATACATTGTATTCAACATATTCAGCTACAGCAACTGATATCAAATAATAATCGATTGGGTGCCGGTGTTTCCATTCGTAGCGCGAAGTTCCATTGCCAAGATCTACAATATTTTTTAGCACTCCATTTGATCCCGCTTTACAAGTATTTGGGACTGTAATTTTTACTTCACAACTATCTGCTTTATCTAGAAGCGATTGTTTACATGGCCACCATTCATAAGCTGAAAAAGGCTCCGACAAGGACCAAGTAACTTGATTTCCCCATGATGGCGAATTATCATTTGTCATTCCTGCTCCACCCAAAGGATTTGTCGTAGCATCTGGCGGAGTTCCATTGTAATCAATTGAAAGAACAAATGATTCTCCAGCTACTTTATTGACTGGGGCTTTCACCGCAGATAGATTTCGGCTGAATTGAACAGGACTTCCGTCAACGCGAATTTCAGTAATGGCTAAGGTATTGAACAATTCAAATAAAGCTGAATCCAAAGTTTGTCTTGCAGTAGCGTGAATCTCTGCCGTACCACCAATTGCTGTGGATAGGTTTGTCATTGACACATCTAGAGCATAGAAATGAACGTCGTATTTTTCAGTTTCAACAATCTGTGATACAGAGAGTGCGTTACTTTTTAGCTGTTGATTTTTAAATCGGTCTCTTTTTGAGCAATTCGTTGAGGATTCATCTTGAGCAAAATAGGAGAAGGAAAGAAGCACAGTAAGTGTGCCTATGATAAGTTTATTCATAGTTTAGATTTATTGTATAAAAATAAACAAATCGATTTTGTCCCGAGAAGGTTTGCTGGAATTATTAATTCAACGGCAAGATTTAATGAATTAACGGATAAATTCCTCCTTTAAAATGTTAATGAAGTGGAAACCTCTTGGCGCAAATCCTTCGTTGTAGAAAAATTTATGCGCTTTAAAGTTGCTAGTGTAAGAATCTAATGACATCATAACACAGTTTTCTTCTTTGGCTTTGATAGCGAGATAATCAAACATCAACTTTCCTGCTCCTTTTGAACGGTGCTTGGCAGAAACGACCAAGTTATCTATCTCCAGGTATTTTCCGCACCAAAGTTTAGTTCCGATCCAGAAACCAGTAAGTCCAACACATTCTTCGCCATCAAACACTGCAATTTGACCGTAGCGATTATTTGGAAGCATTTCGTCAAGATCACGAGAATAATCTTCCAACGTCAAAGTAGGATAGAGATCCTGAAGTACGTTTAAATACGCGAGCATCTCTTCTTTGTTCTTCAATTCCTTGATAATCATTTTGCGAATTTGAGAATTAATTCAGAGTAAAACAATTCA
>JBIIQP010000178.1:0-5220 GCA_044341975.1 Crocinitomicaceae bacterium | reverse complement strand
TTATACAAAACAAGTAATTCGTTTGGCAAAACACGTAACGAAAGTTCAAAGAGCAATTTATTATTAAATAAATATTTAAAATAGAAAAGGGGCTTCATTTGAAGCCCCTTTCTTTTTTTATAACAAATTTACTTTTTTTACAATCCTTTCATCGTGCTTTCCATCTCCTTGTACGCATCGCATTGTTTCATTTCTTCCATCATCAACTTTTGCTCCTTGTCTGTTTTTCCATCATCCAGTTTCTCGCACTCATCCAAATCCGATTTATACTTATTTTGAATCTCCTGAAGTTTTTCAGGATTCATCCCAGCGGATTTCACTTCTTTAACCATGGCAAGTCCTTTATCGGCGCAATCACAAATCTCACTTTTTCCACAGGAAGTAAATAATAACACAGAAAGAACCACTGCATTGTAAATTAGTTTTTTCATAATTTGATTTTTGAATGAAATAAATTAAGTTGCACCGAAAAATTGAGACATTTTTTGATTTACTTGCGTATACCTGCTTCTTTCAAACATTTTTTCACGCGTCTTTCATGTGCATCACGTTGTTCAGGTGTACGATTTGGGTCCTGAATTCTAAAAACTTGGCATTTTTTATCCACGACATCCCATCGGGCCATTAACTTATCACTTGTGTCACCACCTTTTATTGCTTTATCAATAGAGTCATTGATAACCACACAATGACAAAAATCCCACTGCTCTCCATATTTCTCTTCTATCTTAGCAATCGACTCTTTCAGATCTGCGCTATCAGCCAATGTTTTATTTGGGTTTTTCGCTTCAACAATTGCCTCTTCTATTGTCAATTCCTTTACATTCAAATCTTCACCACAACGAATACAATCAGCACATTCCTCCTTTGAAGAACACGACAACAAAATCAGTAGGATTGGTAAATATAGCAGCGATTTTTTCAACATATAAATTGGTGCGAGGTGTATACAAATATAAAAAATGTCGGCTTAAAAAAGGGGAAATTGAAATTACTTTGCATAAAAAAAGCTGCAATTGCAGCTTTAAAAAATTGAACCAATTCGATTATGCTTGAATTTGATCCGCAGATGTATGCGCAATTGCAGATTTTTCCAACCTAATTTTTGTTCCTTCCGAACTCAACAAAACAGTTGATTCTCCAATTTCCAAGATTTTACCATGGATTCCACCGATAGTTACCACCTTATCACCTGCAGCAAGTGATTCTCTGAATTTCTTCAATTCTTTTTGTTTTTTAGTTTGAGGTCTGATCATAAAGAAGTAGAATACTACCACAATCATTATCAAAGGAATAATCTGTTGCATCTTTGTTTGTTTTGATTTATTTATTATTTATTATTTCGATTTTACGGTCGCTTTAATTGCAACTTCTGTTACAGATGGTTCTGTATTCGCGACGACACGAACAGATTTCGTGATCACACCTGTTGAGGTGCGCTCCGTATCAACTTCTGCTGTTATTACTCCTACTTCGCCGGGTTGAATAGGATCTTCAGGCTTACTGGCAACAGTGCAAGAACATGAACCCTTCACATCTGCAATTACCAAAGGAAAGTTTCCCGTGTTTTCAACTTTAAACTTTGCAGTAATCAACTCCCCTTTCACGACTTCACCAGCATCATAAACCGGATCAACCATCATAGACGTTTTGTTTCCAACCTCTACTACTTCAGTATTTGTACAAGAAAACAACAATGCCGCCGCAACAAAAAACAATAAACCCTTTTTCATAATTAATCCATTAATCCCCTACCTATTTTAACAATCTTTTTATCTTTTTTCAATCGATCAATCGCCTTATCAAGAATACCGTTAATAAAGCTGTTACT
This sequence comes from Crocinitomicaceae bacterium, assembly GCA_044341975.1. GTDB lineage: Bacteria > Bacteroidota > Bacteroidia > Flavobacteriales_D > Crocinitomicaceae > M0103. The sequence goes on along the minus strand of JBIIQP010000178.1, from coordinate 3,389 downwards.
CTTTGGAGTACTGTAAAATTTTGAAATTTCAATGTACTCATTGAGAGTCACTTTCGTCGGGATATTGCTGAAAATCTGCATTTCAGTGATGGCCATTTTCATTAATATGATATCCATTTTTGCAATTCGATCTAGTTCCCAGTTATCTGTTAACTCATCAATAAGCAACTCATTTTCTTTGTCCATTGAAATGGTTTTTCGCAGCAGATCCTTTATAAAATCCTGCTCATCATCATCTACTTTGTAAAGTGGTAAAATTTCCAATGATTTTTCTTCTTCAGCTGATTTAATAGTTTTCAAAACCATTGAACAAGCTAAATCGATATCATCTAGCCAATGAATGCTTTTTTCTTCAAAGAAATTATAGAGAAGCGGAAAATTAGCGATTTCGACCTTGAATAATTCAATAGCCATGAGTTTGTCCGTTTCAAATCCGACTTCACCATTGTTCATGTGATCCAAATAAGTCTCGCTATCTTTCAACTGAAGAAACATTTTTCTAAACATTTCGCGGTGCTCATCTCCTACCCAATTAACTTTTCGGTCTTCCGACAACTTTCTAAGCACAATGTTTGATTCCAACATTGCTATTAATTGATTGTCTATAAGTTTTAAATTCGGTTGCAAATCCTCTTTTGAAGGACGAATTTTCTTTTTATTTTCTTCACTTCTGAACTCTGCAATTGATTTAAGCTCAGAAAAAGTCAGAAGCAAATAAATGTACAAATCATACATGCGCTCTACAGCCTGCAACAATTCGTTTTCTGTTTTACGATAATTTTCCTCGTTCGATTGAAAATAAGCGTAGAGTGCTTGTAGTACTTTAATTCTAAGATGTCTTCTATTCAGCATTATAATGGTAGTTTCACTTTACCGATTGCTTCTATTCGCTCTTCAGCCATTTTATTGGCAATTTTATATGCCGGAACGTTCTCAGCCTTTGATCTAATTACAATATTACCAATGGTCTGATAAATCTCTTCTGCTTTTTTCATAGCCCATTCAGAATTATACCCCTTCACTTCCGAATAACAATTGATAACACCCCCTGCATTAAGTGCAAAATCAGGTGCATAAATAATTCCTCTGTTCATTACTACCTGGCCATGAATATCTTCTTGTTTCAATTGATTGTTTGCAGCTCCAGCAATAATTGAGCACTTCAAACGACCTAATGTATCATCGTTTATCGTTGCACCAAGTGCACATGGCGCATAAATATCCATTTCAATATCATAAATCTCGTCAAGACCAACCACCTTGGCACCATACGTATCGGCTACTCTTTTCAAAGTTGGCTCATGAATATCGGTAATATAGACTTCTGCTCCTTCTTTACGAAGTGACTGAACCAAATATTCTCCAACATGCCCTACACCTTGAACAGCGACCTTCTTACCAGACAATGAATCGCTTCCAAATTGCTCCTTCGCACACGCCTTCATACCAACGTATACTCCGTATGCAGTAACCGGAGAAGGATCTCCGCTCTTCCCGGGTAAACCAACCACGTGATTGGTTTCCATATTCACCCAAGTCATATCCAATGGTGAAATACCAACATCTTCAGCAGTAATATATTTACCACCAAGACTGTTTACGAATTTACCGAAACGACGCATCAAGGATTCTGATTTCATTGTACGTGCATCACCGATAATGACTGCCTTACCTCCACCAAGATTCAATCCTGAGATTGCGTTTTTGTAAGTCATTCCGCGCGACAAACGCAACACATCTGTTAACGCTTCAACTTCATTATTGTAGGCCCACATGCGTGTCCCACCCAAAGAAGGTCCTAAAACGGTATTATGAACAGCAATTATTGCTTTTAAACCGGTGGCATTGTCATTACAGAACAATAATTGTTCATGATTGTACTTGCTCATTTGAGCAATCACAGGATTATCTGCGAGATTGGTTTCTTCGATATTTTTTACCTCAAACATATTCGGAAGGTATATGTTATAAACTTAATTCAACCTGAATATTTATTTTTGCAACGTCCGCAAAACATGGGCACAAAAATAGGAAATTAATCGTATGAAGTCGCTGAGCTATTTGAACAAATATTTCGTTAAGTATAAATGGCGATTTCTATTGGGAATTGTATTTATCGCAGTTTCAAATTATTTCGGTGTTCAAATGCCCTTGTATTTGAAGACAACTATTGATGATTTGATGAAGGGAAATGCTGTCACAAATGTCGAAAGCGCTCTCCTCTTGTCACTTAAGCTTGGTGGTTTGTATATGTTATTCTCACTTTGCAGTGGCTTTTTCCTGTTCCTTATGCGGCAAACAATCATTGTTATGTCGCGACTTATCGAGTACGACCTGAAAAACGAAATATTCGATCAATACCAAAAACTCGATTTTCTTTTTTACAAAAAAAATAAAACGGGTGATTTGATGAACCGTATTTCTGAAGATGTTGGTCAAGTTCGCATGTACCTCGGTCCAGGTATCATGTACACATTAAACCTCATTGTATTGTTCATTCTTGTCATTCTCGAAATGGTAAAAATAAGTCCAACATTGACATTGTATGTATTGCTTCCATTGCCATTCATGTCTTTTATGATTTATAAAGTTTCTTCCAAAATGAATCAACTCAGCAGGGAAGTTCAAAAAGAACAATCTTTAATGTCAACGCTTGTTCAGGAAACTTTTTCAGGAATTAGAGTTGTCAAGGCCTACAGTAAAGAAAAAGAAGTTCATCACAAATTTACTTCCTCGTCAAATTCGTACAAGAAAAAATCGATGGCGCTTATCATTGTAAATGCCTTGTTCATGCCTACAATTGTATTTTTAATTGGTCTTAGTACAATATTGACAATTTACATTGGTGGATTAAAATCGTATGACCACAACATTAGTTTAGGTGGGATTTTGGCTTTTATTTTCTTCGTCAACAAATTGACATGGCCATTTGCAAGTATTGGCTGGGTGACCTCAATAATTCAGCGGGCTTCAGCCTCACAAACTAGAATTAACGAATTTTTAAGTTTACAACCACAAATTACCAATCCGAGTAAAGCATCTTTCAAACTGCATGGTGAAATTGAATTTGACAATGTTTCGATCACCTATGAGAACTCTGGAATTGAAGCGTTGAAAAATATAAGTTTTAAAATTCATGAAGGTGAAACTTTAGCAGTAATTGGAAAAACAGGTAGCGGAAAATCTTCTATCATCCATTTACTTATGCGTCAGCTTGATCCTACAAACGGGCAAATATTAATTGACGGTCAACCTTTGACGCACCTTAATCTGGATGAATTCAGAGAGCAATCAGGGATTGTCACTCAAGATGTCTTCCTGTTTTCTGACACTATTTCCAACAACATTAAATTTGGAATGAAATACAATTCCACCTCGCAGGATGAATT
>JBIIQP010000177.1:0-5227 GCA_044341975.1 Crocinitomicaceae bacterium | reverse complement strand
TCAAAAAGGCAATACTGATTCAGCACTTGATTATTACCTCAAGGGACTTCAAGCAGCAAAAGAACTAAATGACAAATCAAGAATTCAACAGTTTTCAAATTTAATATTGACATACATTTAGTTAAAAACAAACCCACCTAACCACCTTATTTCTTTTTAATGAAACCTACGACCACTGCAGTTAGCAATCAAAGCCTCATCCATGAAATGATAAACCATCTTGAATTGGGCAATGTTTGCGGAGAAAATGGAAATATTCAGCAAGCGATCGATCACTATATTAAAGGCTTACAAATTGCCAGAGAGATACAAGACAAACCGAGAATTCAACAGTTTTCAAATCTTATCCTTACTTATATCTAACAAAAAAGCCACTTTTTTAAGTGGCTTTTTCATTTCAACTAAATTCAAGATGATTAGATGCCGTATTTTTTAAAGAACGCTTCCGCTTGCTTATCCGTAGCATCCAATTCTTTTACAATTGTCCAGTATGTTTTTGCCTTTGCAATATCTTTTGCTGCAGAGTTAACATAGTAATCACCCAAATATTTAGCGGCTTCCATTACTAAAGGTTTGTTATTCTTAGTACCCCTCTCTTCTGGCTTAACAAGTTCAATCACTTTTTCAAGATAAGGTTTTGCTAACCATTTGTCTTTGTTCGGATCGAAGGAATACGCACATCTAGCTCTGAAATAGGCTGCAGGATAATAAGTTGGTGATAGAATCAATACCATCGCATAAGCTGTATCTGCTTTAACAAAATCCTTCGGACCTTTGAAATAGGCGTTTCCAAGATCAAACTGTTCTGTAGCAGTTAATGGTCCATTTGACTTTTTAGCCTCATACACTTCAATTACTTTATCATATTTTTTAAGCTTGTTATACAATTTAGCAATGTCTCCAGCCAATTCTTTAGCCGCATCTTGGTTAATTGCAGACGCTTTCTCCAATTCTATAATCGCCAATGAGTCATTTCCTGACTTTGACAAAATCAATCCACGGTATTTAAAGTCTTTGTAAATCACTTTATCTGCAGGTGCTAATTGAAAGAATCGATCTGATGATGCCAGTCCTTTTGTGATCGCGTCAGCATCTTTTCCACATTCGTAAAAAGAATAAGTCAACATACGCTCCATGTAAAAATTATTGAATCCTTTTGACTGTAGACTTTCAATTTCAGGAATAACTTCACAATATTGTTTTCCTGAATACATTGCAGTCGCAAAGCGATAACGCGCATCATTACTATTGTTTAATTCTAAATATTTCTTCCAGTTTTCAATTGCTTTTGAATTTTGCTTAAACATCATGTTCAACTCTGCATTTTCACGATAAGCAGGTGCATATGTTGCATCTACCGCCTTAGCTTCTTGGTAATACTTATTCGCCTCTTCGAAGTTTTGAGCACGTTGGTACAATTTTGCAATGCGTACAATTCCTCTTGGTGATTTAGGGTTGATCTCCAAAACCTTTTTATAACTTATAATTGCAGGACTTCCATTAGCTGGAGTTTTTTCCAAAAGTGCATCACCCATCAAAAGATGACCATCTTCATTTTTTGGATCAAGCTTAGTTGCCGTTTCAAGAAGAAGAATGGCCTCATCAAGATTTTTGTTCTCTGATTCTATATATGTCTCAGCAATTGCACGCATGACTTCAGCATTTTTCTTTTTTGTCAATGTCAAGGCCTTCGTAAATTCAACTTGAGCTGCTTCTTTTTTTCCTTGCAACCACAACACTTTGCCTTTAGCTACTGATGATAAAGGCGCTAATGCATCTTTTTCTACACCCGTATTCCAAACTACGATCGCAGAATCTAGCTCACCCCACTCTAGGTAGTTTTCCCCGAAATAAAAATAATTGCATCCAGTTGGCTCCTTGGAAACTAATGTTTTGAATTCTGCTGAAGCTTCAGAAAAACGTTCATTATCCGTTTTGTAAATTGCGTCTTTCAACGTCTGTGCGTAAGTTGCTGAACTAAAAAGCAATGCAAGAGCAACAATCTTTTTGGTTTTCATATTTGTTTTTTTTCTTTGGTTATTCTGGGCATAGCAATTGCCTTGCCAAAATTACTATTACTATTTAAAAAAAATAAAATATTCTGCTTTTATTCAAGATGAAATGTAATTGGTAAATAAAACAATGATTTCACAGGTTCTCCGGCAACCATCGCTGGCTTCCATTTGGGCATGGCACGAACGATTCGCAGAGCTTCCTGCTCACATTCTGGACAACCACCAATTCCTCTTGCTATTTCTGGATTTACTATGTTGCCAGATTTATCAATTACGAACCTAATAAATACCTTTCCCTCCATCTCATTTTCAATTGCGGAAGTAGGATAATTCATATTCTTTGCTATGTAGGCAAACATTTCCTTTGAACCACCGGGATATTCTGCTGACTCATCAACTATTGTGAAGACTTGATCTTCTTGTTGCGTCTCTGTTTGATTAGATTCAACCCAAGCATCATCTTGGCTGAAAAAATCAAGAGTTATAAAGCAAAATAAAACGAGCGCTAATTTTTTTTTCATACGAAATGAATTATTGTTCTGTTGAAATCTGAATTAAACGAACAGGCGCATTTGCTGGAACCAACGCAGATTTTTGAATAATAGTCTGTCCCTTCTCTCCGATCATAAATAAAACGAAGCCTGTGTGTATGCCCGATTTCTTGGCTTTATTAATCATCCAAATCTCTCTTCTAAGCGGATATTCTCTTGTGTAAATCATACCAGCATAGGGCTTGAAGAAAGGTTTTGTTGGCGACTCAGCAACACTCATTACCTTCAAACCTTTCACAAAATCAAGAACATCGAAATCATCCTGGTCACTGATCCAGTTCAAGCCAATTACACCTAATGCACTTTTGTTCTTTTTAACATAATTAATCACCTCTACATTTGACTTTACAGCAAAGATGTTGATTGGAAGGTTTTTCTCACCAACCAGGGCGCGCAAATAATTGAAATTTGCCGAGTTCGCCTGATCATAAACAACATTGATTTTCGTTTTTAAACCAGGCCATATCGTATCCTTCCCCATAATGATTCGTTTCAAACGATCTACGGTCATTGCCGAATCAGGATTTTCAGGATTAACAATTAACGTTACAGCATCAAAAGCAATACGATCACTTCGAACTTCAACATTCTTTTTTAGCAATTCAGCTTTTTCTTGCTCTGTAAAATCTCTTGATATACAGATCGTTTTTGCTTTATTCGCAAAAAAATCATTAATAATATCCCCCTCTGCCTTGTAATGGGGCACTACGTCCGCATGAGCATATTGACTTTCAAAAGTGTAAATACTTGTGTCAAAAAGCGGTTTAAAAGATTCCTCAATTAAAATTGTCGCTTGTCCCCTCCCATGCGTATCTCCGTCATATCCAATCGGTTTTCCTTCATTTCCGCAGGAAACCAAATAAAGTAAAACACTCAGCGAGAGAAAATATTTCATTGTTGTATTCATGTTTTTATGGATTAATTATTTTGAAGCAATTTATACAACCTGTAGGATCTAAAGGCAGCATAAATCAACATTACAACTATAAAAGCGATTCGCTTAGTGCCGTTCATTGTTTCAATCATCAGATCAGTGAACAACATGAAATAAACCATTACAAGACACATTATAACAATGAAACCTGTTGTAATAAGTGTGAAATTTTTAAACCACATAGCTATTAAAAAAAAATCCCCGAAAGAATAGAACATCAATCGGGGATTCAATAAAATTAAATTTTTATTCCAAAGCAAAGTTAATTGGCAAACGATAAAGTGTTGAAACGCTTTTACCATTTACTTTTCCTGCTCTCCATCCTGGCATCATTCGAACTACTCTAACCGCTTCCTTGTCACATTCAGGACAACCAGCAATTCCTCGTTCAACTTGCACACTACTTACGGTTCCATCTCCTTTAACAACAAACTTCACGTAGCATTTTCCTTGAATATTATTTTCAATTGCTACTTGAGGATAATTGAAGTTCTTTTGAATGAACGCCATCATAGCCGCATATCCACCTGGAAACTCAGGATCTTCATCTACATATGTATAGATTTCAGGTTCCTTCTCCTCCACTTCTTTCGTGTCAGTTGGACCATTAACCGGTGCTTCCCAACTAACATTGTCAGTTTCATTGGTTTTAGTATCGGCTTTAGTATCCTCCATATCTTCCTGGATTGGAATTTGATCCTCTACAGGTATATCCACTACAACCGGCGGTGTAAATGCTACCGTTTTTTCCATTGGTGGTGGTGGTTCTTCTGGTGGTGGTGGTGGAACATCCTCTTCAACCGGAGGCGCTTGCACAGTAAACTGCGAAGTATCCACTGGTGGTGGAGGTAATTTCTCCTCTGGTAAATTTTTGATCACAATGTAGGTTCCATAAGATAGACCTATCACTGCGAGCAGAGAGAACATGATCAGCATTAATCGCTTGTCATATTCCGTACGTAATACATACGCACCATATTCTTGGTTACGACCCTCGAAAACCATATCGTTTCGTGTGTCTGAAGTAACCTGTTGCCATGTCCTTGCTGAAAAATAATCATACAAGGTTACGAGGGCAACGAGCGCTATAATTGCAAGTATTACTCCCATGTTACTTTATTTTTTGGTTAACCAAATCTAACTCACTCGCAAGGATATCAACAGGTGCAATAACACCAATCTCAGCGATTTTCAACTCATCGATTAAATCAATAAAGTTTTTACAAGTCGCTTTATCATCCGTTTTGATCAAAACTTTCAAGGATTCAGGATCCTTTTTAAAATCGACCAACATGCGCAAGTATGTACTGTCTTGAATTTGTTTTGCTTTTAACTTTTTGTCCAAGCCTTCTTTTCCTTTCAAAACAAAAGCATTTCTGTCCGCCAATAATTTTCTAACTCCTTTAGCACTAAAATCAGTTTCCTCCAACACTGTGGGTCCCTTAGGTCCTGGAGCATTAACTGGATAATACTGACCGGAGTAATAAAATATTTTGTCCTCTGTCAATAAAAACGTAATCGCATTATTGATTTTTTGAGGCTCGATTTCCTGCGCCGGATCCGGTTTAGCAGGATATACAAGTGACATTACTTTTGGCTTGCTAAAAGTTGAAGTAAGGACGAAGAAAGTAAGCAAAAGGAAAGCCAAATCCACCATTGGTGTCATGTCGACACGTGTGGAACTCTTCTTGGCTCTCTTCTTCCCTTTGTCGTGGCCACCGCCACCG
>JBIIQP010000176.1:0-5237 GCA_044341975.1 Crocinitomicaceae bacterium | reverse complement strand
ATGCACGAGCAATGTGTTCTTTTGTAAAAGAAGCATAAACGCATATTTCTTCTTTCGCTGTATACGCATTCAACTCACCTCCTACAGAATCTAAGCGCGATAAAATGTGAAAAGCTTTCCTTTTGTTGGTTCCTTTAAAAATTGAATGTTCTAAAAAGTGCGCCAATCCATCCTCTCCTTGCTTTTCAAATCGTGAGCCCGCAAGAACGGTTACACCCAAATGCGCAACTTGAGCAGGCGCGTGAAGATACACAACACGAATACCATTGGAAAGCTGAAAAAGTTGGGGCTGAATTTCGTACATTATCAAGGATTCTTTCTGTAGACCTTCCACTCGTTTCCATACCACTCAAATATAATTCGATCATGCAAACGAGAAGGCCTCCCCTGCCAGAATTCTATGAGTACAGGCGTTAATTCATATCCACCCCAATGCGGGGGACGAGGGACCTCTCCAGGAAATTTCTTAGCATATTGCTCCACTTTTTTCTCCAAATCTACGCGGTCATTTAAAAACTCAGATTGACTGGATGCCCAAGCACCTATCTGACTGCCACGAGGACGCGATTTGAAATAATCATCACTTACTGTTTCAGATACTTTTTCTACCATGCCTTCAATGCGCACTTGTCGCTGCAAACCTGGCCAAAAAAACAACATCCCAGCTTTTGGATTAGAAGCTAGTTCCTTCCCTTTCTGACTTCTGTAGTTCGTGTAAAAAACAAACTTTTTATTGAGCAATTCTTTTAGATACAGAATTCGTGAACTTGGAAAATTGTTTAAGCCTGCTGTTGACAGAACGAAAGCATTTGGTTCGGGTTGCGAAATAAAAGCATCCGAATACCATGTTGTAAATAAATCAAATGGTTCATTGCCGAAATAACCCTCTAAATTTCCTTTGTCAAATTCGCGGTGGTCATTTCGCATTTGCTCAATAAAATCCTCCATTCTACTTATTCGTAGGTGTAATCGTCTTCTAATTCGCTATCATCCTCCTCGATCTCTTCCACTCCCTCGGTATCTTCATCCTCAAAATCGGAGCCCGGAGCCGAAAACACTTTACCTTTTGGTGATTTTGCTTCTTCCAATTCAGGCAGTGATTTTCTTTCGATTTCTTTGTCCAAGTTTTCGGTATATGGGAAAATTTCAACAATAGGCGAAACTATAATTGAAGGAATCTGAAAGTCAACCATCAAAGTAGAAAGACTTTCTTTGATTCGATCATAAGCATCTTTCACTGAATGTGCTGAAACCAAAAAGTTTTGCGAAACCTTTTTCTTTTTTTCATCTCCATCACCTTCTGCATCATATGATATTTTCACCTTGTACCAAACATCAGCATCTTCATAAGCAAAAATATCATGCAATTCAGTTCGTGCGATTCCCACTACATTGAATTCACCTCGAATGATTGAACCTAATTCTTCATAGATTCTCGCCTCCGCATCAGTGAAAGTCATTGCTGCCAAAAGGTAAGGTTCTGAAACACGCTTAAACGTACCATTTTCAAGCTGCTTCGTGTATTTTACTTTTACTGTAAACCAGTTATTCATTGTGTTGATTGTTAAAAAATGGGTCACGAAGTTAGCAAAAATTGAGGCTCAAAAAATTGTTAATTAAAATCCAACTGATAAATTATTTTAGCGCTTATTCGAAATTGGAAAATCCTAATTTAGTGACTACTTTTTCCAAGTTCAAAAAATTATTATGGATAGAAGACGATTTATTGAAAGCACCTTTTTATATAGTATCGGAGCACTCACCTTTCCCTCTTTCTTGATGAATTCATGCAGAAAGGAAATTCTATTTGAGGAAATCAACTTTAACGGCAAAGTAATTATAATTGGTGCAGGTGCAGCTGGTCTTTATGCTGGCTATGTTTTAAAGAAAAATAATATTGATTTTGAAATTTTGGAGGCAAATGCAAATTACGGCGGTCGCCTTGGCAAGGTTACTGGATTCTGCGATTTCCCCATTGATAGCGGCGCCCAATGGCTTCATGGCAAAAACAATGTAATTGCTGATTTTATGGCCGCTACAAATACAAAAATCACGTTGGATGATACAGATATGATGTATTGGTTCAAAGGTCAATTGGTCAGTACCCTTGACAAAGAACCTGATATTTTTGACAAAGATGATTTGCCCGACGTGAGTTTTAAGCAATTTGCTCATGATTCCGGATTTTCTTCAGATTACGATTACATCATTGAAAATATTGCAGGCGATCAAGGTGCTTCTGCAAATGACTTATCAGCATTTTGGAACAATCGAGAAGAACTGAATTGGTCTTCCGGAGATGACGATTACAAATTTGAAGAAACCTTCTTTGACTTTTTCGAAAAGCACCTCGTAAATGAAACTATTGACCAAATAAAATTGAATTCGGCTGTAACTGAGATTAATTATTCAAGCGAAAAAATTCTAATTAAAACCATTGATGGTTCAACAAAAACTTGCGACAAAGTCATCCTTACAATTCCAATCACGCAGTACAAGAAAAATGCCATCACCTTCATTCCAGCATTGCCGGATCAAAAAGTGAATGCCTTGAACAAAATCGGGATGGGACCGGGCATGAAGGTTTTTTTAAAATTCAACCAGACATTTTACCATGACAACATTGTTGGAGGTTCTGTTTGTGCGGCTTATGCAAATGAGAAAATCGGTAAGTTGGGGCAAGACAATGTGCTTTTAGCTTTTGTAATGGGGGAACAGGCGAAAAACCTTGATTCATTGGGCAGTGATGCAGCCATAATCAGCGCATTAATAAGTGAACTAGACTTGATGTACAATGGAATAGCAACCGCGAGTTTTATTTCTGGTCATGTAGAAAACTGGTCTGCTCATCCTTATATTGAGGGGGCGTATTCGTACAGCACTGTTAATATGGGAAATGCCAGAGAGGTAGCATCAGAACCCATCGACAATAAATTATTTTTTGCTGGCGAAGCAATGAACTTAAACGGACACCATCAAACAGTTTTTGGTGCTGCTGAAACAGGTTACAGGGAAGTGATCAACATTTTAAAAACCTAGTATGAAAAAGTTCTTATTTATTTGTTTTACGACCATCTGTTTAAGCACCTATTCACAATCCTGGAAAATTTATGTTGGGATGAATGATGTATACTGTCCGCGTTGGGACCAAGCCATACAAACATACAACTTCACAAGACCCTGGCTTACCGAAAAACAACCTCTCATACAATTCGGGGCATATTCAAAAATTGAATACGTCTTCAATAGTCAAAGTGACAGGCCATGGAAAAAATCCCTTTATTTAAATTATTCTTTTAATTCAAGCGTCGCTGAAAACACGAACTTCATTAACCGCTTAACATTTCAGACTGTAACACCTGGTATTGGTTTTACACATGCATTATCAAAAAAAGTAAACCAACTGAATTTTACCCTCTGTGCTGGATTATTATTAAGTGGTATGAAAAGAACCATCAATGACACAGCCATTGTTTTAGAAAACGAATGGTCAACATCATTTGGAATTGGAGTTCAGACTGAAACGATAGTTAAATATGATTTTCTTGTGGCGAAAAAAGTGATTTCACCCTTTTTAAAATTTGGCTTCACTCCTTACCTCTTTCAGCCTGATGCAGAAGTTATGTTAAACGAAACAAAAGGTTTTATAAGTAAACCAAATTATATACTTGTGAATGCAAGTGCCGGCGTTGTTCTTGGCTTTTAATTTAAGCCTGAAATTTTCTACCGTTTTTGAAAACGATAAATGTTCGATTGAACAACTTAACTAGGACGACATTGCCATATATTTCATATTCAGCGTCCGCTTGATTCGAAATCTCAGTTACCTTGCCATCAATCAAAGCGCTCACTCCACCGAGGATATTTCGAAAGGCAAACACATTGTTTTTCATTAAATAGTCTTTGGGCATGAAATTGCTCGTCTGTATCTTTTTTCCATTTTGAAAAGCATAAACAAACGAATTCTCACCCCAAACAACCAAATCATCCTGCACTTCCCAAAAAGAAGCTGAGAAATTACTGAGAATTTGATTTTCGCCATTTTTATACATTTTCAAATTACTATTCAAATCTTCATAAACGATAAATCCTCGACCTGCCTTGTATTTCTTCATGTAAAACTGCTCTACATCCAAAAATTGACCATTCTCAAAAACGGCAAATGTTCTGGTGGTTGGATCATTGAAACAAACTATATCTGTTCCCGCCTGAAAATCAATCGTATTGTTCCAAATTCCAAGATCATAGATTTGTCCGCGCCAAAAAACTTTATAAAAATTTCCATTGTCCTTGAACGCAAGAATATTATCACCAATGACTTCAGGCATATACATCTCTCCTGTCAGTCGGTATAATTCGAAGGTCTGTTTGTTCCAATAAACATTCACCGTATTGAAACGCGTGTCCTCGTATACAATTATACTATCCTTCACTACATAATCTTTAGCGAAGTAGGTCAATGTTTTTAATTTTCCTTCATCCCAAATGTTAAGCGTGGGACCAATGTTATAGGCCATTAAATGATCTGAAACCTGGTATTGGACATTCATGTTCGAAATATCCTTTCGCTCCGTACCATCATACACCCTCAGGTTTCCCCTCGTGTCAATGTATGCCACTAGATCATCTCCTGCCTTGTATTCTTTGATAGGTTGAAATTCAAGTTGACGAAAATTATCATTCTCAAAAGTTCTGAAATAGTAATTAAAGTCAATAAACGGAACGACTTTTTGCGCCTGCACTTGCAGAAGAAAACAAAACGAAAGAAGAAAACTTATTTTATTCACAGTGACAAAGCTAGACAATTTTCAAGCCAAAAAAGCATATCTTCTTAATTGCAAATTCAACTCTTGTCCGTCATGGCAACCTTTTGAAACAAAATCTTACCGAATATCAACTTCCAAATTGATATTAAAAAAAACTGAGTTTCTTTGTACTGGTAAAAATTAATTTTTTCAATGAAGAAAATCATCCTATCGGGAGTTTTAATGGCCACAGCGCTTAGCTCCCAAGCTCAAAAGAAAATTGAGTATGTGGAATACGATCTTCCGAATGGATTGCATGTCATTTTGCATGAAGAACACGCAACTCCGATCGTAGCCGTTTCCATATTGTATCATGTTGGATCAAAAAATGAAAATCCACAAAAAACCGGATTTGCTCACTTCTTTGAGCATTTGCTCTTCGAAGGATCCACAAATATCGGTCGCGGTGAATACAGCGAACTGGTTGAAAAA
>JBIIQP010000175.1:0-5246 GCA_044341975.1 Crocinitomicaceae bacterium | reverse complement strand
TGCTCTTCGTTTCATTAACGCTCAAAGCTCAATCTCCTGGTTACGACGATTTAAAGATTCTTTATGCGGATGCTAATTATGAAAAATTAGTTAAATCTTCTGAAAACTACACAATGAAGGAAGATCTGAAGAAAGATCCTATTCCGTATGTTTACCTTGCAAAAGGCCTTTATAAAATTTCACTGTCCGGAACTGCAGATGAAAAGTATAAAAACGCCTATAAAGACGCTATTGGCGCTTTAGCCAAAGGAATGAAAGTAGCAAAAGACAGTATTGAACTGTTAAGTGCCCACATGGACTTCATAGGTCAATTTCAGAATTCTATGGTAGAAATGATTAGCAATGATATAGCCGCTAAAGATTATAACAAAGCTGCAGGTTGGGTAATCAAGTACTATAAGATTACTGCAAATCCGATAGGAGCAAAATATATGGATGGAGCCGCTAAGTATCGAAATGCAGACAAAGGTGGCGCTAACGCGCTCTGGAAAGAAGCAGAAACTATGCTTAAAAAAATTACTTCATTGGATGAATGGACTGAAGCTGACAGAACTCTGTTGAAGCTTGGTGTAATGGAAGCAGCGGAATGTTACATCTCCTCAAAACAAGTTGAGAAAGCGAAGGAAACAATGAACAAGGTGGCTCCTTGGTTCGAAAGCGACCCTGACTTCAAAGAAAAATATGATGCACTAATCAATTAATGAAAAGCCCGATTAAAGGGCTTTTTTCATTTTGAACAGGCAGTTACTCAAAACTATTAAGCGAATCTGATCAAAACATTTCAAGACTAACGTATTTTTGAATCATGAATAAATACGCGAAGTTTTTCAAAAATAAATTCGCAATGGCAAGTTTATTATTTGTCGTTTACATCTTGTTTCTTGATGATATTGACATTTTTACCATCGTCAACCAAAATAGAAAACTCTACCGATTGGAAGCAACAAGAGATGATGTTAAACAAAAATTAGATTCAACCAGAACTCTTTTTAAAGAATTGCGTCATACGTCAGCACTGGAAAGTTTTGCAAGAGAGAAGAAATTCTTCAAAAAAAAGAACGAGGATATCTTCGTGATTTCTGAAGAATAATTAAAAATTCGCAGGTAGTTGTCGTTCACATCGTTCATGGAAATAATCAACTAATACGATGTTCGGAAAATAGTATTTTGCAATTTGATCGTAGCTATACCCAAGTTTAGCCATTTTCATCGCTCCTTCCTGACACAAGCCCACGCCATGCCCAAATCCCCTGCCCTTAAGAACAACCTGTTCCCCTTCTGGATAACAGCTAAAAAAAGTAGATTTCAAATCAAAATGGTCTCGCACATCTCTCAATGGAATACCAAACATAGGATGTAAGTAGAACGCGAGCCTCTCCGGCTGGTCAAAGTTACAAACCATTGCAGCGCACAAACTGTCATGCAAAGGATAATCGTACTTATTGACTAAAAAATCGATCCATTCATTTCGATCAATCCTTTTTTCCCAAGTAGCCTGCTTCGTATAGATACAAAAGGTGTCCTTAAACGTTGTAAGATAGTCGATTTTTTCATTCCAAATGTAATGCGGTTCACATGTTTGACCGCCACAATTCGCATGAAAATAGGCATCAATTAAATTTCCGCTTAATTCCTGCATAACGATGTTGTGCGTTGCGAGCACAGCGGTATCTATTTCAGGACTTAATCGAACCATATTGTGGTATGCCTGACAATGAACACGATCACACAAATCGAATCCCTCCTTTTTGTGTTTACCCAAATATTTCAAGGCATAAGTTCTACTCATTAAAGCCTGCACTTTGTAATATTCTTGATTTCGGTTGCTTCCACCCTCCGACTCAACTACTCCAGCAAGGTAATTATCCATATCAGCCAGATTCACAATTGTCAAACCTTTAGTTGCTGCAGTCACCTCAAAATCATCTTTGTATTTACGTTGCTTTAAGGAAGGTGACTTAGGAGTTAAAACAATTGAGGTATTT
The DNA here is from genome assembly GCA_044341975.1 of Crocinitomicaceae bacterium. Taxonomy (GTDB): domain Bacteria; phylum Bacteroidota; class Bacteroidia; order Flavobacteriales_D; family Crocinitomicaceae; genus M0103. The sequence continues at coordinate 3,261 of JBIIQP010000175.1, read as the reverse complement.
GTTTGATTCTGAATTATATAAACGCGGTTAAAGGTTCCAAGTTCAACTGTTCCTTTGCGCAGAATTACACTCCCCTTCTTTAACCAACTCATCTCAATGAATTCATTGGGTAGAATTGACCCAAAATCTGTTGTATCACCAAAGATAGAATAGCTCCCATCATTGTATGAAAATGAAATTCGTTGAACATTGTTATCGCGAAATAATCCAATGCGAATTTGCTGCGCCTGCGACGCAAAAGCAGTTAAAATGATAATGAGTGCGAATGATATCTTCACAAAACAAAATTACAATGCCGAAAAAGGAGATTTCCTTCAATCGTGAATAGTTTTCAACAAGGATTGTGCAACTTTTTTGCTCGCACCGCCTTTTCCTAAATTTTCAATCAGCAAATTGTAATCAGCAAGCATTCGTTCCCGCGAAATACCGCCAAGTAAGATTTTATTTAGTTCTGACTTAATTTGTTCAGCATTGCATTCATGTTGAATCAATTCTTTCACTACTTCGCGATCCATAATTAAGTTAACCAATGAAATAAAACGAATTTTTATCAAGGCTTTCGCAATTCGATAAGAAATAGGTGATCCTTTGTAACATACAACTTCAGGGATACCCAACAATGCTGTTTCTAAAGTAGCCGTTCCAGATGTTACAATTGCTGCTTCTGAATTTGACAACAAATCATATGTTTTCCCAAAAATCAACTTCGTGTCTTGATGCATGAAATGTTCATAAAACGTATAATCCAATGAAGGAGCGCCTGCAACGATAATCTGGTAGTTCGTAAAACCTTTAACTGCATCCAGCATGATTGGTAACTTTACCGAAACTTCTTGTTTTCGACTTCCGGGTAAAATCGCAATAATTGGGCGGCTGTCTAACTGAAATTCTTTTCTAAATCCTCCAGCAGCATCTAATTGATGATAGTGCTCTATGGCATCTAGAAGAGGATGACCAACAAATTCTGTTTCAAACTGAAATTTTTCATAAAATTCCTTTTCAAAAGGCAAAATAACGTACATCTTATCTACGCATTGCTTTATCTTGTGCACTCTGGATTGTTTCCAAGCCCATACCTGCGGTGATATATAGTAGTAGACCTTTATTCCCTTTTTATGAGCCCATTCCGCAATTCGCAAATTAAACCCTGGATAATCAATCAAAACCAATGCATCGGGCGCAAAGTCTTCAATATCCTTTTTGCACCATTTAATATTTCCTAGAATTGTTTTAAGGTTCATTAGCACTTCAATGAAACCCATAAATGCTAAATCGCGAATATGTTTCACAACATTTCCTCCAGACTCTTTCATTTTATCACCACCCCAACATCTTATATCAACATTCGGAGCTTCATTTACAAGGGCTTTGATGAGGTTACCACCATGTAAATCACCAGACGCTTCTCCTGCAATGATGTATAATTTCAATGAATGGTTGTTTTTCATTTACATGATTAAATTAACATAAATGATATAAGGAAGAAAAGATATCGTCCCCATAATCACTCCCATTGCAAAGCCATAATTGTTTCGATTGATAAAAAGATAAAACCAAATCAAATTGGAAATGATCGAGATAGAAATCACTTTACTGGAAGCTTGTTTGCTGAATAGAAACATGTTCCAAATTTCATTGAACGAATACCCACGTGACCATGCTAAAATCAAAATAACAATGGGAACAAACAAAAGTGGAGATAAAATACCTACTATCAATCCTTTAGTGTGCTCAATAGACCAATTTCTTAAATTCATACATCCCAAGTTTTAAATGCATCCATCGCGGAATATGCTGTCATATCAAATTGAGTTGGAACCATACTCGCATAGGCTTGTTCAAGGGCATGTAAATCAGTTCCTTCAACCGCACCTTTTCTTACAAAATCTCCCGTCAACCAATAATAGGGCTTACCGAATTGGTCTTGACGCTTGTCAAAACGATCTTCCCAAAAAGCATGTGCTTGTCGACAAAGTTTGATACCCTTCAATTCTTCAAGTTTGATTTTCGGTACGTTCACATTTAGACAAACATTTTCCGGGAATCCACCATTCAACACCTTTGGTATTAATCTTTTTGCAACCTCCTGGCATACACTAAAATCAGCATTAGCATCAAAATCACAAAGTGAAAAACCAATTGATGGTATATTCTCCATTGCGCCTTCTACAGCCGCGGACATTGTTCCAGAATACAAAACGTTCGTAGATGTATTTTCTCCATGATTAATGCCAGAAAGCACTAAATCTGGTTTTCTTTTGAGCACTTCGTAAATCCCCAATTTCACGCAATCAACAGGAGTACCCGAACATGTGTAAGCCTCTAATCCATCAAATAGTCGTGATTTGTCCAAGCGCAAAATTTGATTGACAGTTATTGCATGCCCCATTCCAGACTGCGGCTTATCGGGTGCAACCACCACAACTTCACCAAATAAAACAGCTACATCAATCAATGATTTAATGCCTTTAGATGAGATACCATCATCATTTGTTACGAGTATCAAGGGTCTTTTTTCTGTAGAATTCATACTTCTGCGAAAGTAACGAATATTGACATAAAGGGATGGATAATTTCCTCGCAAATAATCAGATTTTCATACTTAATTTCTTTCAAATGGTTGTAAATTTGCTACATAACATGGATACAAAGACCTCAAGCCAACTCCTCGATGAGATTTCTGTAATTACAAGAAAGAATCTCGCATTAATCGAAGAAAATTTTAATTCGTTGACGGATACTCAATTGTCATGGAGAAAAGACAAAAACAGTTGGAATATCAATGAGATTTTTGCGCATCTGAATGAATACGCGCGCTATTATCATAAAACGATTGCTGAGAAAATAAAAAATACTCGCTATCGAGAACCTCGCGAAGCATTCGTATCTTCTCCTCTGGGTCGTTCGGCATGGAAATCAATGAAGTTGGGCAATGCACAAAATGTAAAACGAAGGATGAAAACTCCTAGACCTTACAACCCACTTATTCATCCCGAATTATTGAATGGGAAAGATTTGCAGACTTTTACTGATGGACAACAACTACTTCTTCAAATCATAAAGGAGGCACGTAATGTCAACTTAAGGCGCGTTCGAATTCCTATTTCAATTTCTAAAATCATTCGCTTACGACTTGGTGATGCTCTTTTATTTGTTGTCTATCATAATGAAAGACATGTCCAACAGGCATTAAATGTTATCAATCACGAACGATTTCCTTCGCGATCATGAGTTCAAAATCAGCATATTGTTGTGTAAGTA
>JBIIQP010000174.1:0-5250 GCA_044341975.1 Crocinitomicaceae bacterium | reverse complement strand
ACCCTCATGCAGCGTGGGAAAAAGGATATAAAAGAAATGATCGATCATTTTTTAACTCAAAAAAAGAAACAACTCCGTAAATCAAAAAAACTGACCATTGATAAATCAGCAATGGACGTATTACTTAATTATTCCTATCCGGGAAATATCCGCGAATTGGAAAATATCATTTCTCGACTTTATGTATTCAATGAAGAAAAAGTCACTCTGGAAGTACTGCCAAAGCGTCTTCAACAGGAACCCATGAACCAACCATTAAACATTGAATTCGTTGAAAAAGAACACATCAAAAAAGTATTAAAGCATTTCGAAGGAAACAGGAGTCAAACAGCAGTTGCGATCGGCTGGGCCTACAACACGTTAATGGCCAAAATGCAGAAATATGGGTTGAGCGAGTTAAATGAATGATGGTTTATGATCTAGCACCTCGAAGAACGATTCTAAATCATTCAACCTAGGTATTATTCAAAACTCAGCAATTCACGATTTAAAAGAATTTTTTTTGCTTCACCTCTTGCGCCTTGGATATCATAGAAATCTAGCAATTCAACTCCTACAGCACTTTTTAATTTTCCACGAATTCTGGATAACACTTCGTTCACATTGTTTTCGCTGACATCAGTGAGGCGATCAATCCGGTTGATAATATCTGCTTGATCAGAAAGATTGGTAGTCATTCCATAAATTTCCAACAGTTCATTGCGGTAATCTATAATTTCTGGCAATCGAATTCCGCTTGGATTGTTTAAAAACAAAAGGTACAGGGCACGCTCGCTTGGATTTAAATTAATTTCTAAGTTTCCAAGGTCTTTCAAGAATAGTCTTTTTGTTGGGCCTTTCACAAGCAAACGACTGGGTTTTTTGAATAATTTTATACGTTGTCGGAAAGACAAACTCATGCGAATTTCTTCAATAATTTCAAAAATTTGATTCAAATACGAATGATTGATATCTGCCTTTGCAATTAAATCAAGACATGCCGGGCAAACATCTCCGGTTCTCATTTTCAAAATTATTTCTTTTTTGTCTAGACAGAAATCCTGCACACAGCCTATCGCCTGATCATGTAAATTAATTAAAATAGATTCCCTGCTCTTGAACATTAACCCTCTAAGAACCCAAACGATTACCTCATAAGCAATTGGAAATCGAATATCTACAGCTTCTCCGAAATAAAACTTCCAATCATCTGTGTGAATGAAGAAATTATGCATTGAATCATCAACACTTCCAAACCAATTTTGATTGTTTGGGACATCCGTAAGAAGGACAACAACATCCTCTAATGATACATGCGAAAAACAATTTCTGTAATTGATACATTCTTCAAACAATTGTTCCCAACTTGCCCTTCTCACCTCCTTTGGAAAAGTATATTTCAGACTTACTTCAGAGGAGTCCATCATGGCGCAAACCCGTCTGTTTTGCTTCTCAAAGTCATCTTTTCGCTCCCAAATATGATCAATCAAATCAAGATTACGGATATCCACTTCACTTTCTATGAAATTGAGCGGCCCTGGAATGTGTTGCAACAAATGCAACACATTCCGGTAGGTATCAATGCTCAAATCCTTATCTCTCAATAAATGGATTTTCATAGTCTATTCTTTATTTTTTCTTCGATCTCTATCTTCGAAAATATCAAAAATTCCTGTCTTAATGTTACCCTCATGCTTTGATTTTGCATATGCCCCTAGAGAATTCCCAATGTCCATCATATTCGTACGCATATCATCTTTACTAAAAGACATCACATTTTGTTCTTGTATGTTCAGCATACGCGAAGTCTGCATGGCATCAATATCTGCACCTACGAAACTGAAATTCCATTTTCCGTTTGATTCTAACTCCTTGATTTGTGATGCAATCTGAAGATAATCAAAAAAACGTGATGAATTTTCATGTCCATCTGTCAAAATCACAAAAACTACACTTGCTTCGTTATTATCAACGCTTTCACCGTGCACTTCTTTGATCCGCTTAATAGAAAACCCAATCGCATCCAATAACGCCGTCATGCCGGAAGGAACGTAATTTTCAATGCTCAACAAGGGAATGTTCTGAACCGGCAAATCTTTGAAAGGATAAGCTATTTGGTCATTAAATGTTGTTAAGGACAAGCAAAACTCTTGATCAGGAAACTCTGCTTGCAATTCAGTGATCTTTTTTAGTTGTTCATTAAACCCTGTAATTGTTCCAGTGAGACAGTTGCCCATTGAGCCACTTTTGTCAAGTACAAATTGGTAAATTGTTTTTTTGTTTTTCATGGTATTAAAATTTAAAAGTTACGGAACAAAATTGCTGTGATTCGTTTCGAACATGAAATCCTTGCAACCTTGCAAGATGATTTTTACTCATTTATTCGACATTGAATTCAGCATTAAAAGATGATTTCATGCGGTTGTAAATTGGGTCATCAGCCCCCCTCACTTGCCCGATGAATGAAAGATACCCCTCCAAGCGTTTAATGAAAAATCGACATTGTTTCTGGTTTGGTTTGGTTGCAAGTCCAAAGTGCTTAATTGTTGCTGACTCAATCCCATTCTGCTTTAAATCGTGTAACATAGCTCTAACTTTTTTGTAAAATTTTCGGTCTACGTTTAACCGTTTATTCACAGTAACACCTGTTACACTTTGTTTTCGATTCGTTGATTGTATTCGGAATTTTTCATTGTTCAAACGAAAACCATGTTGCTCGATCATTTTTTTTAAACCACTCACCCAATCTTCATCAAAAGGCAAATCAGCCGAAAAGGTAAGATCGTCGGCATACCTGGTGTATTCAACTTGTTTCAAAAAAGCATAAAGATGAAGCGCTTTGTCCATCTCCAAACAAACAAAATTTGAAAGAACTGGGGAAGTTGGCGCACCCTGTGGCAGATGACCGTCAATTGTGGTCAATAATGCAAGACAGGTTGATAAGTGGTGGTCGAAATTAAATAACTCTGAAAGAAACAACTCCCTTATCGACTTTGCTTTTATTGATGGAAAAAAATCTTCCAAGTCGAGATTCATGACATATTTCTTACCGACGTGTGGTGTTGCATTTGAAACGATATTTGCTTTGTTTTCATGCATACCATTTGTCAAAACAAATCCATGAACATACTCAGGTCGAATTTGAATATAAGTGGATTGAAGGTAGCTGTTCAAACGTTTCTGGGCGCCTAACAACAAATATTCTGGCACCTGCAATTTCCGTTTCCCCCCTCTTTTTTTAGGGATAAATACCACCGTATATGTTGGTGAATTGATAAGTCGTGTAAGCACTTCCGGAGCCAATTGAACCAATAAACATAAATCTACTGAGTTGACCATAGAGAGGAAAAGCACTGTTAATTTTTCGCTCTTTTTAAGGTATCTCCAACGGCGATCAGCTACTAAAATAGATCTTGAATACCGTTCTTTTCGCAAAGAATGTCTGTATTGTTCTGCTAGTTTATGGTATTCAATCATGTTGTTAAATTAAAAAGAGCCGCTGCCTGTTATATCCACAATGTGCGTTGTTCTGTTGAAGGGAGCGAAGCGAACTGAAACAGAACACGCCAGTCTCAATTTCTCCCCATCCCAATTGGATTGCAGGAACACAATCACAAGTCGCGCATTCGACTCATATCTTTCGGCAACGGCTCACTTTTCATTAAAATGGTGTGTCATTTTCATCTAAACCACTCTCATTCAATCTTTTTGGTGATATATATATCTCAAACATATTTTCTTCAAATGGCGTAAAGCTGGAAAATGACAGGTCTGCTTTCAATGCAATACGTGTAATTGGACCCATTCGGTTTTTTGCCACGATCAATTCTGCTAGGCCAACAGTGCTTCTGCCTTCGTCATCGCAAAGAAACCCGTAATATTCAGGCCTGTAAAGGAACATTACCTTATCTGCATCTTGCTCAATTGCACCACTTTCACGCAAGTCAGACAAAATTGGTCGCTTATCTCCTCCACGCATTTCCACTGAACGGCTCAATTGGCTCGCAGCAATCACCACAATTTTTAATTCGCGTGCAATCGACTTCAGCATTCGACTGATATAAGCCATTTCAGCCTCGCGATTGTGGCGATAGCGATTGGAACTCAGTAGCTGCAAATAATCAATAAATACCACGCGCACCCCTTTTTCCTCCACCATTCGTCGGCACATTGCTTTAAATGCATTCATTGAATGAACGGCACCATCATAGACATGAAGTGGTAATTTATTATTGCGCTTCCTGAATGATTCGATGCGCTTCACTTCTTCATCGTTAAGTTGAGTACGAAGTATTTTTTGATTGTCGATTTTCAAGGAAGCCGATAAAATGCGTGAAAGTAAAAGTCGTTCTGAAAGATCAAGACTCACATAGAGAACCGGATATTTACAAATCAATTTCAAGGCCAGGTCAATCAAAAGATGTGTCTTGCCCATTCCTGGTCGAGCACCAATCACCACCAACTCTCCAGCAGGAAATCCGCCAAGCTCTTTATCAAAATTGGACCAACCTGAAGGAATGATTTCTGATGAGAAATTATCACTGTTAAATTTGTGATTTCCCAACAAATCATGCATATTCGAAGGCTCCATATCCTGCGCTTCTGCCAAGGTGTGATCAAGTAACAGTTGCTTGACCTGTTCTATAAGTGCAAGCTCATCCCTATACTCTTGATTTGTAATTGTTTTAAGACGTTGAAGAAAATCTTTGTTCATGGGACTTCACAATTTTTCATTCCCTTAGCCAACTTTCAGACCAAAATAAAAACAGTGGCTTTCGTCAACTTTTAAGTCAAAATAAATGGCATATTTTGAAAAATGTATCAAGAAATGATACTTTGTTTTTTTTTACAAAACGATGCGATTCACATAGACCATTTTACTGACTTTCAAACAATTTTATTGGTTGACAAAAACAAATGCGTAACTTTCCATTGTCTAAGGACTAGTGTTCATTCATTGAAAAATTAAACGCTTCCAAAAACCAATGCTTCATTTCAGCAAATACGAGCATCCTACATCCAAAGAATGGGTTACATTCATTCATGGTGCAGGTGGAAGCAGTGCAATTTGGTACCAGCAAGTAAAATCATTCAAGAAAGAATTCAATGTACTTTTAGTTGATTTGAGGGGTCACGGGAAATCAAAAAAACCGTTGAATGAAAAATTCAAACGCTACTCCTTTGATACGATTGGTGACGACATCATTTAAGTGTTGGATTTTTTGAAAATTGAATCATCCCATTTTGTTGGAAATTCATTGGGAACAATCA
>JBIIQP010000039.1:0-17956 GCA_044341975.1 Crocinitomicaceae bacterium | reverse complement strand
TGTCTGATTTGGTTCGTGAATGATGACTAATATAAAATTGAATAAAATGAAAAACTTCTTTGTATGCGCTGTTATGTTCGCAAGTTTTAGCGGAGTACACGCCCAGTTTGAAGAAATCAACGGTGGACCGGTTAACGTTCCTTCCGAAGGTGTAGTGGATGGAGTTTATATTCAAGAGCACATTCCAACCAAAAGACTTATTCCTTATGAGTATGTTCGCGAAGCGGATGTCGTATGGAGCAAAAGAGTATGGAGCTTTATTGATCTTCGTGAGAAAATAAATCATCCCTTGTATTTTCCATTAGACAGCTACCAAGATACTGTTTGGGTTAAGAATGCGACTAGATGGAGCCTTTGGACGGTGATTAAACATCACGTTTTAAATGGTGATTTGACAGTATTTGAACCAAGAAATCCAGCTGATTTCTTTGAAGTATTGCCTCCAGATGGTGATCAGTTTAAATATCCTCTTCGTCCACAACCAGGATTAAATTATATCACAGACAAAAACTACAGAGATGCAGTTGATGGCTACTTGAATGTGTTAGGAGATAAAACGTTTGAGCCTGTAGCATCTAAATTAACAGGTGAAGATTCTGTAATAGTTGACCCGTTCACAGGAATGGAAACAACTGTAACAGAAGAAGTACAGAAAAAAGCACGCATTCTATCAGAACACATAGTGCAATATCGTTTGAAAGAAGATTGGTTCTTTGATAAAGAAAGATCTGTTTTGGATGTGCGTATTTTAGGTATCGCTCCTGTAATTTATGAAGGTGGTGCTGTTGATGGTTATGCTGGATCTAAAGAGGGTGGTAAATACAAAATTCTATTTTGGTTATATTTTCCTCATTGCCGGTTTGTCTTTAACAACTATTTCGTATACAATGACGCGAATGACGCGCAATGGATGAGTTTCGATGATTTGTTTTGGAAAAGGAGATTCACCAGTATTATGTACAAAGAATCGAATGTTTACGATAGAAGAATTGAAAGCTACAAAACAGGTGTAGATGCTCTTTGGGAATCTGAAAAAATAAAGGAAGAAATAAGAACTGTCGAACATGATGTTTGGAGTTTCTAAAATTTGGCCCCGCTTTTAGCGGGGCTTTTTTTTGACTAAATGTTTCATTATAGTCAACAAGCCTTAATTTTGTGCTATGCTTAATTTGGAACAGGTTGGTGTATTCCTTCCACAAGGTTTTTTATTTCAGAATGTAAGTCTACAAATCAACAAAGGTGATAAAGTTGGACTAGTTGGTAAAAATGGCGCTGGTAAATCAACATTATTAAAGTTAGTTGATGGTCAAGACCGCCCTTCGGAAGGGCGAATACATAAACCAAAAGATTGCACTATTGGCTTTCTCTCTCAGGATATAAAATTAGATACGGAACAATCTGTTTTCAATTACATTTATTTATCCAATGAATCTTTAACTTCAATAAGGCTGCGAATAGAGGAAATCAATACTGAGTTAACAACTCGAGAGGATTATGAATCTGAAGTTTATTTGGCATTATTGGATGAGCTGAATGATCTTAATCATCGATTTCAATTACTTGATGGCTATCATTGGGAAGAAAAGATAAATGCTGCGTTATCTGGATTGGGATTCAGTGCTAAAGAAGTTACAAATCCAATCAATACATTTTCTGGAGGATGGAAAATGAGAGCGGAGCTGGCACGAATTCTCGTAAATAATCCGGATATAATAATGCTGGATGAACCAACCAATCATTTGGATATAATATCCATTGGTTGGTTAGAGCAATATTTGCAAAAGTTCGATGGAGCAGTTATCGTCATTTCTCACGATAGACTCTTTTTAGATAATGTAACCAAAAGAACATTGGAAATTACTCAAGGAAAGATTTATGATTTCCCATTTCCTTATAGTAAATATAAAATTGTTCGAGAAGAGGAATTAGAAAGATTAGAGTCTGCAAAGAAACAGCAAGATAAGGATATCAAGCATACTGAAGAATTAATAAATAAATTCAGGGCGAAGAAGAATAAAGCGGCTTTTGCTCAGTCGCTCATAAAAAAACTTGAGAAAACGGATCGTATTGAGATCGAAAGAGATCAAGTTGCGAAAATGAAAATAGGATTTCCATTGAGTCAGCAACCTGGAAAATGGGTTATGAATATAGATGGTTTGACTAAAAGCTATGGCGAAAAAAGATTGTATAAGGATATACATATTACAATTGGTAGAGGGGAGAAGATTGCATTACTTGGAGCGAATGGTGTTGGTAAGTCTACGCTATTAAAGCAAATGTTAGGTAAAATTGAAGGGGAGGGCACCATTGAATTAGGTCACAATGTAGAGGTAGCATATTTTGCGCAGAATCAAGCTGAATCCTTGGATCCTACAAAGACAATATTCGACACCGTAGATGAAGTTGCTAAGGGTGAATTGAGAAGAGATTTAAGGTCAATTCTTGGTGCATTTCTTTTCAGTGGAGAAGATGTAGACAAGAAAGTTGGTGTTTTATCTGGAGGTGAACGCACGAGATTGGCACTTTGTCAGTTATTACTAAGTCCGTCAAATTTCTTGATTCTCGATGAGCCAACGAATCATTTGGATATACAGAGCAAAGAAGTTTTAAAACGTGCTTTACAAAGTTATGAAGGTACATTTATCGTAGTTTCTCACGATCGAGAATTTCTTGAAAATTTGACAAATAGAATTTGGGATATAGAAGACCTGAGTTTAAAAATTCATCATTTCGGAGTACATGAATTTATGTCTCGAAAAATGAATTTGAATAATCCTGTAAAAGAGGTTCAAGAAAAATCAAAGAAAATTGAAGTTGCTGAAAGTCGAAACTACGAAGAGAGCAAAGAAATAAAACGTAAAAAAAACCAATTAAATAATCGCATTAAAACAGTTGAAGAACGAATTGCGATCTTAGAAAAAGAATTGGAAGTGATACAAAACGAATTGGTTGAGCTTGATTTTTCAAGCGAACGAAGTAAGGAGTTGCTGAATGAATTTGATCTAAAAAAGAAAGATCTTGATAATTTGATGGAGCAATGGGAACAAATAAGCGAGGAACTACTTTCCATCGATTAGTATTGTGATTTTCTCCGATCTCTTTCAATTCTTTTTTGAACTTTATTATTTCGTTTGATAGATTTTCTGGCTGCTTTGGTTTGTCTTTTCCAGAATTCTTTATATGCTTCTTTTTGAGCCTTTAGTGCTTTTTTAGTTTGCTCAGCTCTTTGTTTTTTAAGTAGTTTCGTTGCGTCTTCAACATTTGTAGGATTGGGATCAATTTCTTTTCTTGATCGACAACTCGAAATCAAGAGTATTGAAAGCAATAATAAACTGTAAATAAACGTTGAAGTCTTCATACATTTGCAAAACGACTGACGCTAATGAAATTACGATTTATTTTTATTGCATTCATTGTTTTTGTTTGTGTATCCTGTAGGAAGAACAATAGTAATCCGGTACCCAACATTCCTTTTGACATGACAATTGACATTAATTTGCCTAGTTATAGTGCTTTAATTGGTGTTGGAGGTTGGACATATGTCGCTGGTGGCTCTAAGGGAATAATTGTGTATAGAAGAGCGATTGATGAATTTGTAGCGTTCGATAGACATTCACCGGCAGATCCAGAAGGAATTTGTTCTAAAGCGTTAACTCCTGATACAAGCAATTTCCTTCAATTAAATGATAGTTGTTCTGGCGCAAAATTTTCTTTATACGATGGTTCGCCAATGAGTGGATCAGATTATGGACTAAGACAATATCAAACAGTTTACAATGGTTCAAATCTTTTAAGGATCTATAATTAAACTGAAAAGTATAATTTTGAAATAAAAAAAATGGAAGAAATCAAGGTAACGATCATTGACCGTGAAGGTGTAGCACACAATTTAGTTGGCCCAACAGATATGAATATGAATGTCATGGAGCTTTGCAGGGCTTATGAACTACCAGTTTTAGGTGAATGTGGTGGAATGGCAATGTGCGCAACGTGTCAATGTTACCTAGAGTCTGAAACTGCACTTCCCGAACAAAGTGATGCTGAATTAGACATGCTCGACCAGGCATTCTTTGTAAAAGCGAATAGTCGATTGGGATGCCAAATTCATCTTAGTGATGAAATAGATGGTATAGTTTTACGTTTAGCCCCAGAGAATTAAAAGACGAAAGTTAACCCAATATTGGCGTTGATAACAGACCAAGTTCGATGCCTCGAAACAGAATTGATTACATCCCCTGTGAATTGATCATTACCAGAATAACTTTCACTTAAAGATGTTTTGTTACTGCCAATATTCAGCGTGTAACGAACACCATAATTGAGCATTAAGCTTTTCGTTAATGGAGTTCGAACGCTTAAAGCATAGATTAAAACGTACTTCCGAATTGGCGTTAATTTGTCAAAATTAATGGGGTCAGTATCAGTGTCAGAATCTGAATAATGAATCATTTCAGTACTGGAAATCCCACTAGAGTAGTCATATTTTTGAATTCTGTATAGGTAATCTTTTTCTATAATTTTTGAATTTGCAATTCCAAATCCAATTTGATGGCCAATTCCCATTGGCAAAAGTGACTTGGATGATGCAAACTCAATCTTTGGTATAAATGAAGTAGTAACGACGTTTAATCTTTCATGAGCATTAATAGTCGTACTATAATCATTGGAGAGATTAAGACTATTGCTACTTGGGTTGACATTTGAGAAGTCTTGCCCAATCTCAATAAGCAAGGCCATGTTTCTTTTTACTGCATAACCAATTGTGCCTCTGTATCCATAATTGAAAAGATCTCTTTTTTGAGTAAGGGTGTTTCCATCGGCTTCAAAAGGCAATGTACCGGTGATTTGCTTGCTCACGACGTTTGAGAAAAATGGGTAATTGGCTAAACCTTCAATTTGAATTATTGCCTTTTTTCCATAATAACCATTGTCTTTTTGAGCAGACAATAAATTAGATAGTCCAATAAAAAGAAGGAGTGTGACGAGTATTTTCATGGGATTAATTATTGGCGGTTGAACTGAATTTTTTGAATATGTCATACATGTGCGCACCTAACTGCATTTTTTTCGGTGCATCTTTGAAATAGTAATTAATTCCATTGTCAATAGTTCCTTTTTCCAGATCCAAGATCAACACATTAAGTTCAGTATTACTTCCTGTTAATACACCAACAGGAATATAGACAAGTAGGGCAGGGTAAAAGAGAATCGATGAAAAAACACCGCTAAAAGAAATGTTTGGATAGTAAGCATGTTCGACAAGTGAAAACATGACTTTTTTAGTTCCAAAATCATTTTGAATACCCTTTAGCAATTGAAAATCCACAGGAAAAATATCTATTTCATCTTCTTGGGCTAATTGATCCAATAATGAAATGAGTGTGCTTCTTTCATTATAACCCTGTGTGCCCCTGGTTTGTAATGTTCGGCTATCGATGTTATGAGTAGTTACGCCAATAGATTTTGCTGCATCTTCAATAGCCAATGAAAAATTCGTCTCGAGTTTTTCTGATTTTATATTGTCGATTTGCCCTCTTCTATAGCTTATAACCATTGGTTCTACCACGATAATTTCTTTCAATCCGATGCTGTATTGTTCAGATTCTTTTTTGCGATCGATTTTATTTTTTTCTCGCTTTGAAAGTGAATTGTAGAGTTCTTCATCTTTTAATTTCTGCTGTTCCTTTGCTTTTTGATTGTTGTATAATTCTAAAAATTCTGATTCACCCAATATATCAACAAGGCCATATAAGTAGAATTTCGTTGAATCAAAGTTCTGAGGATTATCCGCATTTTTTTTGTTTTTAATACGATCATATTTTGAACCGGATGTCGTTTCTGTAGTAGTCGATTTTAGCGTATCTTTTTTAGAATTCTCATAATCTTTGGCTGCCTCAAAAAACGTTTTTTTGGAATAGTTTTCAATTTTAAATTTATCGTTTGCAGCGAGGCCCCTAATTAAATGTTGGTAAATCGCAGTTATTTCCTGGTCATCAGGATATGCTTTATGAAGATCATATACTTGTCGAAGCGCTAATGTAATCATCCCGTCCCTGTTCAATTTCTTCAATAAATAGTGAAGAGATGCCGATTCTCCTTCTAACTCGGACGTTTTATCCAATGCTTTTGCAGAAAGGTTCTCAGCTTTGTACAGCATGAGGTTCAACCAAACCTGTGACTTCATTCTTTTAAGGTAAATTGAATTCGGGAATTCTTTTTCCAGAAGAAAAATGGAATACATCGCATCGCCATATTTCGCATCAAGAATGTCGGAACGAACACTTTCAAAACGCGCTAAGTTTCGAACTTCAAGAAAAAGATCCTCACTTTGAAATTGCAAGGCATCACCCCAATTGTTCAAAGCACCAATTTCTGATTCAGCTGCTTCTTTTCGCTTTTTAATATTCGGATGTGAACTGTTTTCATCATTGTAATCTTCAATGGCCTTTATTTCATAAATTTTGGATGGAAACAAGGATTCGGGTACAAAAATCTGTGCAGAATTAAAGTACGTTTTTGGAAACGCTAATTCATCAAAGGGCAAATAACTGTACATAAGTACATCAAAAGTGGATAGTATTTCACTCTGTGCGTATCCGGCAGCATGATAAAGAGCAATCCCTAACTTATCAGCTTCGAATTCATTTTCCTTTGAATGTTGACTTAGTTTGTTGATTCGATCATAATTGCGCAACTCATTACCAACAGATAGATCGAACGTTTCAAGTACATGTTTTTCTGTAAAATGCGATATTTCGTGGGCAAGAATATAGGCCAATTGAGCTTCGCTTGTCAATTGAGCAATTAAACCTGTTGTCACGAAAACAATGCCTTGGTCCGTACTAAATGCATTTGCTGCATTTGATTTTATGGTGTAAAAACGAAGGTTAGATTTTAAATCACCATTTTTTCTGAGCAATTTATCAGCAACACGGTCGATGTATTTTGTGATGGGATCACCATAGATTACCAACCCAGAATGTAGTATTTCATCAATCGCATAATTTGTTCCTTCTAAAAATATTTTTTGCTGGGAACCTTTTAATTCGGTTCTGTCAGATTGCATACCCTCCTTGATCTTGTCAAAGGTTTGCTTGGTGAAATCTTCAGGAATATCACCTGATGAACGCAGGGTTATGTAGTTGTTGAAATCAGTTTGAGCGTTGTAGTTGCTGCTTAGTAATACTAAGGTGAGCACTATTAGTAAGTGTTTAGGCATAATTATTTTAAGTTTTTCGGAACAATACAAACAGGTATAGGTTCCATTTTATGTTTGTTGATCCGATTGAATGAACGGTAAATGGATAATACTTCTTTTTGTCGTTCTGTTATAGCGGATTCTTCTCCTTTAAATTCCATTGCCCACTCTAATTCCGGATAACTGGCACCGAGTTGATCCTCATCGGTTCGTCCATCACCCCATAAACCATCTGTAGGTTTTGCAATTTGAATGTCATTAACAATTTCGAGGTGAGCTGCTAAGTTGAAGACTTCTGTTTTAGTTAAATCAGCAATGGGACTTAAATCTACACCTCCATCACCATATTTTGTGAAAAAGCCAACACCGAAATCTTCAATCTTATTTCCTGTCCCGGCAACTAAGCATCTATTTTGTTGGGCAATCGCGTAAAGCGTTGTCATGCGAATACGTGCTCTTGAATTTGCCATGGATAAGGCATTTTCTGCGATATCATTCGGCATCGTTTCTTCAAATAAACCAAACAGTTTTGTTAATTCAATTTCTAATGAAGAAACGTTTTTAAAGCGTGTTTTTAGGTCATCAATATGTTTAAATCCTCTATCGTATTCTGACTGACTTTGTCGGATAGGCATGTTCACTAAAATCGTTTTCTTGCTGGTCAAAGCGCAAAGAGCAGATGTTACAGCAGAGTCAATGCCGCCTGAAATGCCAATAACGAATCCATCCATTCGCGCGTCATTGCAATAATTACTGAGCCATGAAACGATATGATTTGTTACTGAATCTGAATTCAAAATAGGCAGGTATGAAAGTTTAGAAAAGAATTGAGACTTTCATCATTAGCTGACTTTGTCTTGCTTTTATTGGTGAGTAAGTATCGTTTCCAGTTCCGTTATTTATTCCACTTTGAAATAAAGAAAGTTTATCTGAATCTGCGGATCTTTCCCAATAAAGAGGAGTTATACCGTAATAGTATCCCAATTCACCAACAAGTGATGTGCTTCCAGAGAAATTCCATTCAGCTCCTCCAGCGATACCAATGGCACCTTTGTAGAAAAGCATATTACTTTTCGTTGTCATATTCGCTTTGTCAGTTATTACAGGGATATCAGTTGATAGCGAACCAGACTTATATTCGTTACCACTATCAAAGCTTTCAGTCTTTAAAAGAAAACTATTTCGCAGACCAAATTTTCCGAAGTAACGAAAATATCCAATGAATTTAGTTCTGAACAATAGCATCGTTGGAATGCTTAAATAGATTGTTTTGTCAGTTCTTGATACCAATTGAAACATGCCATAGTTTTTAGAGGTATCATAATCTCCTTTTCGGATAATCTCTTTGTCTGTGAATCGGTAAAAAATCGTATCGTTTGCTTGGAACCGTGTATTGCTGAAATCAAACTCTAAACCGGTGCAAAATCCAATTGTTTCAGTAAAATTGAAATTGAAATTCATACCCACAGATAGATCAGTTCCAGCTTCATTAGGACTGAAATAATCAGTTTTCGTTTCTTGAAAATTAAGTCCGCTTCCCACGATAAGTCCGGCCTGTACTTTTTTAGTTGCTGCCTCTTGAGCAAAAAGACTCTGTCCGAACACAAGACAAAGGAGAGTAAAAAGTAATTTTTTCATTCTAAGTTTCACTAATGCAATAAATATTTGTCAATATAAATCTGAGTATTTGATTACTTTTGACATGCAATATTAGCGAATAAAAATGAGTCTAAAAAGCATAGTTGGGTTACTCTTTATAACGGCTTTTCTGGTAGCTTGTAGCAATGATCCATTGGCGGTAGATGTGACGAACCAGAAAACTGGTATTCAATTCACCAATCTTGATTCGTTGTTTGTGCACACAGCTCCGAATGATCTTTCTAGTTTGCATCACAAATGTCTTTCTGAACTTGGGGAGATTTATGAGTATGAGTTGGGATTTTGTCTTCAATTGAGAAACGACTCGGACACCGCTTTTCAGCGAGGGTTGGGACAATTTTTATCAGAGCCCTATATTCAACGATTGGAACGAAGAATCCAAGAAAAAACAGGCGATTTAAAAAGTGAAAAAAAAGCAATAGACGAAGGTTTTAAGTATCTCAAAGCGCATTTTAGCAAAGGCAAGTTGCCCAAGCATGTTGTTTTCATGAATTCTTTATTTGCATCGAGTGTCTTTTCTACTGAACTAGAAATAGGTGTTGGTTTGGAGCGTTATCTTGGAATGGAAACGGATGTAATTAAGGAGTTGCCTTACCAGGATTTTCCTGATTGGCAAAAGGAAGGGATGGATAAAACATATATTCCTCGCGATGTTTTGGCTTCGTGGATTGAAACCCATTATGCAGAAGAAGTGGATGGCAATCTTGCTGAGAAAATAGTACGATGGGGAAAGGTTTTGTATCTTACTCAAGCAGCATTTCCGGATAAAGATCCAGCCTATGTTTTGCGTTACTCTCAAAAAGATTATGACTGGGCAATCGAAAATGAATATGCGCTTTGGAAATACTTAGTTGATGAGAAAATGTTATTCAAAATAGACGAATTAAACACAAAAAACCTATTGGGTGACGGACCTTTCACACCTGGCTTGCCTGAGAAGGGACCAGATCGATTAGGGCAATTTCTTGGGTACAGAATGATCTTGAAATACATGGATATTAATAGTGTATCCTTAGAGGAACTTTTAAAAACAACGTATTCAGATATTTTAGTGGAATACGAAATTGATTGAGGATGGAAGACAAAATTGTGAAAACATCAGAAATAATGGTGAAGGTAGGTCTAAATGAAAATAATCTACCAGTTGCTATGCGTTGGTCTGCGCAGGATGGAAATGTGGAAGAAGCGCCGGCTAAAGCCATGCTGCTCTCGTTATGGGATCCACAAAACAATAACACGATGAAAATTGACCTATGGACAAAAGACATGTCTATAGAGGAGATGAAGCAATTTTTCCATCAGACATTATTGACAATGGCCGATACTTTTGAAAGAGCGACAGGTGAGCATTTAATTACAGAAGATTTAAGAGATTACTGTTATCATTTTGCCGATAAAATGCAGATTTTACCAGAAAAATAATGATATCTGGAATTCTTAAGAAAATGCGCACTGAACTGAACGATACCGTTCAGTATGCTCTCCATTTGAATGAACAATTGTACATGAATGATTTTTTAGGCAAAGAAATCAGAATGGAATGGGATGGTCGTATCATTTGTGGTTCTTGTGGAGTTCAAACAAAAAAATCATTTGGTGAAGGGTTTTGCTACAATTGTTTTGTAAAGGCACCTGAAGCTGCTGAGTGCATCATTCGTCCAGAACTGTGCCGTGCGCATTTAGGAGAAGGAAGAGATGTTGAATGGGAACTGCAGCATCATAACGTGCCACATATAGTCTACTTAGCTGCATCTGATATTGTAAAAGTTGGTGTTACGCGGTCCACGCAAATTCCAACGCGCTGGATTGATCAAGGAGCTGCTGCTGCAATTCGATTGGCTGAAACACCGAATCGTTTTGAAGCGGGCATATTGGAAGTTGCCCTCAAATCCTTTTTTTCTGATAAAACAAATTGGCAACGCATGCTTAAAAATGAAGTTGATCAATCAATTGATTTGATTCAGGAAAAATGGGAACTTCATGATCAATTGCCTTCAGATCTTACTACCTATTTTTCAGAAAATGACGAGGTGATAAGCTTGAACTATCCAGTTCTTGAATATCCCTCTAAAGTTGTAAGTCTGAGTTTTGATAAAACGGCCATTGTTGCGGGAGTTTTAAAAGGAATAAAAGGACAATACCTGATTTTTGAAAATGGGAATGTATTCAATATTAGAAAACACACTGGCTATTCTATTGAATTGACTTCTAGTTAAAACTTTAAAATGGGTAAAGACAAACTTCGACGATTTGAATTAATGAAAGACTTTGCGAATGTCTTTCAGCCAACTATTTCTGAACCGTTTCCACTAAAAGGAAAATGGAGACAGGGATATTTCAAAAATGAGAATCCTATAATTTTAGAGTTAGGTTGCGGTAAAGGAGAATATTCCGTTGGTTTAGCCAATCATTTTCCAAACAAGAATTTTATCGGTGTAGATATTAAGGGTGCTAGGATGTTTATTGGAGCCAAAGAGGCTTTAGCGAACAAAATGGACAATGTTGCTTTTATACGTTCAAAAATTGACTTTATCTGTGATTATTTCGATAACAATGAAGTGGATGAAATATGGTTGACATTTTCTGATCCCCAGCCTAAAAAACCACGTAAAAGGTTGTCTTCCCCTATTTTTATTGAGCGTTACCGTGCCATTTTAAAAAGAGAAGGGATTATTCACATGAAGACAGATTCCGATATTTTGTTTCAATATACCGAAGAACAAATCCATGAGCAAAATTATACATGTTTGGAATTGACTTGGGATTTGTATGGAAGTTTACCAGAAACGATTGATCCTCAAACAAGAGAGATCTTTCACATAAAAACGCATTACGAAAAGCTGTTCACTGCCAAAGGAAGTATCATTAAATATTGCAAGTTTAAGATAAATTGAAAGTTAACGAATTAGGTTAACGTGGCCCAAAACTAATTTTCGCTCGTCAGACTCAGCAGACTTAAAAATTATTTTCCAATTAAAGGTGCCATCTTGGGCAGAAAAATTATCTACGGAATAAGAACCGTCCCAACCAATTTCGGGGTTGTGCGACTCAAAAATGAGTTGTCCCCATCTATTATAGATACATAGGTTATAATTATCTGGTTCGAAACCACTATTAAAGATTGGTTTGAATACATTATTAAATTCATCACTATTTGGGGTAAAGGTATTAGGTACATAAAAGATTAATTCTTCCTTGATTTCAATGAAAATGGAAGTTGTATCAACACAACCATTTATTGATTCAGCTATAAGATATACGGTATAGCCATCTGTTTCCAAATTTGAGTAATTGTGCGATACATTATAGTCAGTGCTCTGATTTCCATCTCCAAATAACCACGAATAATAAGATGCATTTATTGATTCATTCTCAAAATAAACTGAGTTATCCAATTCACTAATTTGGTTCGTGGAAGTGCTGAAATTGGCAATTGGTGGATCATCTAAACATACCGCATTTTGAATACTCATTGAACCTTGACATCCTTGAAGAGTTGAAATTAGTTGTATATCTATACATCCCGTTTGATTCAAAGTGATTAATGGACCGTCACAGCCATTGTATATTTCACCATTACTGAGTTGCCATGCGCAATCATTTGCGTTTTGGCTAGTGTTTATAAGTTGCAAAGTCAGTGGTGCACAATTAGTATGATCCGGAATTTCAAAAGAAACAATTGGTAAGTCTTGAACATTAATTGAAAGCTCATCACTATTCGTGCAACCATTGGAAGATGTTCCAGTCACAGTGTATGTTTCATTTGAAGTTGGGGAAATAATCTCACCGTTTACATGATTGTCAGACCAAGAATAGGTTTCCCCTCCTTCAGCGCTTAAGACAAAACTCTCACCTGCACAAATTGTTTGGTCCAAACCTGCAGAAATTGTTGGCAAAGGATATACTGTTAGGGTCATTGTTTGCGTTGAGACACAACTACCATTAGAAGGGGTAAAAGTATAGGAAGTTGTGGCAAGATTATTTGGAAGAGGTGACCAGGTTCCAGAAAATCCATTCTCTGATGTTATCGGTAATGTAAAAGATGTTCCTTCACAAACGGGTTGAATTTGATTAAATACAGGTGTGAAACTAGTGTTGATGCCGACAGTCATTGTTGCTGAGTTTGCGCAGGAGTTAGAGGTTGGCGTGAATACATATGTGGTTGTGGTAAGATTATTTGGAGTAGGTAACCAACTCCCGTTAATTCCGTTTTCTGAGGTATTGGGCAAGGTGAAAGTTGTTCCTTCACATACCGGCTCAATTTGAATGAATTCAGGGATGGAACTAGAGTTGATAACGACAGTCATTGTGGCAGTTATTGCGCAAGAACTGGATGTTGGGGTAAAAATATACGTAGTTGTCGAAAGATTATTGGCAGGAGGTGACCATGCTCCAAAAATTCCATTCTCCGACGTGTTTGGTAATGTGAAAGTAGCTCCTTCACAAATTGGATTAATTTGTGCAAAAGTAGGTGTAGTTGAGGTGTTTGAATTGGTTAAAGTAATTGAAGAATTTATGGAACAACCAATGCTGGATGTCACTGAAACCGTATAATTGCCAGGACAAAGACTTGTAGTAGTCTGAATAGATTGCCCAATGGGCATCATGTTGTTATCAAACCATTCGTAGGTATAATCAGGAATAGATCCGCCGGGTGCCGCCGTTATTGTGCCATTACAACCACAAGTTGGATTAGTGCTTGAGAGTGATACAGAAATTGGCAAAATAGGAGTGCAGCCATTATTGAATTGTGCTATGTATGCCGCATTTGCTGCGTTATTTGGTGCTCCTGGAGTTTGATTGTTAGATCCACAGGAGGCGGGGTCTGTGCAACCTTCAGACCAATTGTTTTGCAGGGTTGGGTCACCGCCATTAAAAAACCACACATTATCTGTACCTGAGCCTCCCGAACTGAAATAAATGAGATTGTTTTGGTTGGCTGAGGCCCAACATAGGGAAAAAACTTCACAACCTGAAAGGTTTACAATTCGCGCACAATCACCGGAATTGGCTAACAAGGTATTATTCCAATTTCCTGCGGCAGTCCAGCCTATCAATGGATAAGAGCATGCCACAGCCCCTGGAGTGGTTGCGTTGGACTCAAACAAGGCCGTATTATTAATTGGGACAACAATGGAGCAGTTGCCATCAGAAAGCGAAAGATCAGAAGGAGGAAGAGATGAATTGGGATCACCATTATTGTACAATAGGATAATGGTACCTAGTGGTAGACATGACCACAATGGATCTTGAGAAAAACGAATAGCTCCTGTGGCAACGCCTCCCGATCCATGATAACCGCTATTGTCGTCAAATATCCAACCTCTTATGTCTAAACATGGAGGTGCAGCGCTGCTGCAGTCATAAGTAACATTATTACTAACAACCAGAAATTCTACATATTCTTGATTACCTGAAGGTCCATTCGAAACCTCATTTATTATTAATGTTTGGGAAAGAAAATTGTTTACTGTAAGGGCAATAAATGAAACTAAAATCCAATTAGTTTTATAAAACGACATTTCCTATAAAAATATGCGTTATTCTAAAGCGTGGTTTAGGCAGAAAACAATCTATGTAGCTTCAAGGTTATCACACTTAGATTAGCACAAATTTCTATTTTAGCAATGACATTCAGGTTAAAATCAAGTTAAATATGCATGAAGAATAGATTTTCTATAAATGATAGATTAGTATTTTTAGGGTTGAATCAAATTTATTTCACGTATTCAACTAAGAGTGTAGTAAAACTTAATATAAAATTTATTGAAACAGGTAGATTTTTAGGCAATTTTGTAACGCAATTATTTGGCTATGAATTTAAGTGAATTGGAACTCGAACGTGAAAAGTGGGTAGAGAACCTTAAATATGCGGCAATTATTCAACAATCGCTACTCCCAAAAAAGAGACACCTTGATCGCATATTTACAGAGCATGCCTTGATTTATGAGCCTTTGGAATACGTTTCCGGTGATTTTTATTGGGTAGCGAAAAGAGATTATTTCGAATACATAGCCGTTGGTGATTGCACTGGACATGGTGTTCCTGCAGCAATGCTTTCCGTTTTTGTGCTAAATATACTAGAGTATTTGGTCATGAATAAAGGATTGATCAATACATCTGAAATTCTCAAAGAACTTGACAAACGATTTATTGAGAGTTTTCATGATAGACAAGATCATTTGTACAACAATGAATGGATAGATATTTCCCTGGTTTGTATCAATCGGAGAATGAATGAGATTTATTTTTCAAGTGCCAATCGAAAGATGGTTTTGGTAAAAGGAAATGGTGAACTAATTGTTCAAAAAGGAAACAATTATCCAATTGGTGGATGGCAATTTGATGAAAACAGGGATTTCAAAGTGTTAATTGCACCTTTCGAAGCAGATGATTTGTTGTACCTGGGCTCTGACGGATTTCAAAATCAATTGGGTGGTGAAAAAATAAAGAAATTCAGCTCCAATCGATTGCATCAATTTCTTCAAGAAAATGCAAAATTATCGCTCACCGAACAATTTAATTTGCTTCGCGAAGAATGGCAGGAATGGAAAGGCATGAATGATCAAACAGACGATATCTGCTTATTTGGAACACGTCTTTAACGATTAAGCTACTTTCAATTTAGCCATTTTTGATTTCGAGAATTGACCTTTCGCGTACTCTTTGGAAACTCGAAATTCCGTCTCGTTTTTGGAAGGTAACTCGTACATGGCGTCGTTCAAAATCGCTTCACAAATCGATCTCAAACCTCTTGCTCCTAGTTTGAATTCGATGGCTTTACCTACTATGAAATCAAGTACATCTGCATCAAAATGGATCTTAACACCGTCAATGTCAAATAGTCGGACATATTGTTTAACCAATGCATTTTTAGGTTCTGTCAGAATTCGACGTAAACTAGCTGCATCCAATGGTTCTAAATATGTGAGTACAGGGAATCGACCAATTAATTCAGGGATTAGTCCAAATGTTTTAATATCTGTAGGATTGATATACTTTAATAGGCTCTCCCCATCGATGCGCTCTTCAGTTGCGCTCCCGAAACCAATTGTTTGACGGTTTACACGGTTAGCAATAATTTTTTCAATCCCATCAAATGCACCACCACAAACGAATAAGATATTCTTTGTGTCAATCTGAATCATTTTCTGTTCCGGGTGTTTTCTACCTCCTTGCGGTGGAACGCTCACGATTGAACCTTCTAATAACTTCAAAAGCGCTTGCTGAACGCCTTCACCGGAGACATCTCTTGTAATGGAAGGATTGTCGCTTTTTCTTGCGATTTTGTCTATTTCATCAATGAATACGATACCATGCTGGGCAGCCTCAACATTGTAATCTGCCGCTTGCAATAAACGAGAAAGAATACTTTCTACATCTTCACCAACATAACCAGCTTCTGTTAAAACTGTCGCATCTGCGATACAGAAAGGGACATTCAGCATCTTAGCAATCGTTTTAGCCAGTAATGTTTTGCCTGTGCCTGTTCGACCGACTAATATCACATTTGATTTCTCAATCTCAACCTCATCTTTGGTTGCCGGTTGATTGAGACGTTTGTAATGATTGTAAACTGCAACCGACAGCACTTTTTTAGCATCATCCTGTCCAATCACATATTCATCTAGTTTTGACTTTATCTCGCTTGGCTTCAGAACATTAACAAAATTTGCATTTGATTTCTGCTTTTTACCAAGATCGTCTTCCTCCTTCACAATTGTATGCGCTTGTTCAATGCAAGATTCACAAATATGACCTGAAACGCCGGCAATGAGCATTCCCACTTCATTTCTTGATCTTCCACAAAAAGAACAACCACTTTCCTTCTTCGACATAGCCTCTTATTTGACAAAAAAGCCACCCGCCAATGACGGATGGACTTTTTGAAATTTGTGTTACAAAATTAGTTTATTTTGGATTGCGCACCAATACTTCGTCCACCATTCCATATTCTTTTGCTTCTTCAGATGTCATCCAATAATCACGATCAGAATCAGCCCAAACTTTTTCATAAGGTTGTTTAGAATGATGTGCGATGATGTCGTACAATTCTTTCTTCAATTTTTGAATTTCTCTTGCTGTGATTTCGATATCAGAAGCTTGACCTTGAGCCCCACCCAAAGGTTGGTGAATCATTACACGCGCATGCTTTAGAGCTGATCGCTTTCCATCTGCTCCTGCACACATCAAAACAGCTCCCATAGAAGCAGCCATCCCTGTACAAATCGTTGCGACATCAGGCTTGATATACTGCATGGTATCATAGATGCCTAATCCTGCATATACCGATCCTCCTGGAGAATTCAAGTAAATCTGAATGTCTTTATTAGCGTCAACAGATTCCAGGAATAAAAGTTGTGCATTGATAATGTTTGCTACGTAATCATCAATACCTGTTCCAAGGAAAATAATTCGATCCATCATCAAACGTGAGAATACGTCCATTTGGGTCATATTCAGTGATCGTTCTTCGATGATATAGGGAGTTAAAGATGATTCAATGTAGTGTTCCATGTGCATGCTGCTCAAACCCATGTGTTTGGTGGCATACTTTTTAAATTCATTCTTGTCGAACATAGTTGTTTGTATTAATTCGTTTTCTTAACGCTAAAGATAAGTTCTAAGTTGGGATTGACAATGAAATTCAACCGCATCTTGCAATTATTTCTACGAAAAATTATTTGCAAATAATGTTTGGAAAGTCGGTGATTATTCCTGAAACACCATAATTGATGAGTTTATTTTTCATTTTCCGATCATTCACCGTCCATGCAAAAGTGCTTATTCCTTTGTTTTTAAGTTGAAGCACCTTCCTTTTTGAAATAGTTGGGTAATACATGCCCAGTCCATAGGGTGTGAAAGAGATTTCTTTTAAAAAACTCTTTGCGCTTTTAGCCGGTTTGTAAGTCAAATAGATAAGATTGAGTTGTGGCTCTATTTTATGAATTTCCTCGAGTATTTGAGCATCAAAACTCATAAATAGAATGCGGGAATTTGTTTGAAATGGCGCTGTTTCTTTGATTACCAATTTTGCAAAATCGGTCGGTTCTGGTTGGGAAATTCCATATTCCTTTTTCTCTGATTTAACTTCCAAA
>JBIIQP010000173.1:0-5274 GCA_044341975.1 Crocinitomicaceae bacterium | reverse complement strand
ATATTCATCAATGAGGAAAGAATTCTTGTTAATGGCTCCTTGTCCTGTAACTCTCTTAGATTTGGAGTGTTAGGAGAAGAAACATTTACGACAAAATAATCTACATAATTAAACAACGCTAAAAAACATTTTTCATAATCCGAATAAGCTTCCTCATTGGGCGTAATCTTATTCTTGCCGATGTTACCTCCAATTATAATGCGTGTTTTTCTTTTCTTTAAATTGAGTAAAGCCGTTTCGATTCCACCATTGTTAAAACCCATTCGATTGATAATGGCCTCATCTTTTTTCAGTCGAAACAATCTCGGTTTATCATTTCCTGGCTGTGCTTTTGGGGTAATGGTACCAATCTCAATAAAACCAAATCCACAAAAAGCCAGGTCGTTATACATCGCGGCATTTTTATCAAATCCTGCAGCAAGTCCAACAGGATTGTCGAACGTCAAACCAAAAAGCTCCCGTTTCAATTTTGGGTCCGTGGAACAAAATAAATTTTTCCATAATCTTTTCATTCCCGGAATCTTTAAAATTAAATGCAAAGAACCTGTAGTGAAATAATGCACTTTCTCAGCGTCAAAACGGAAAAGTATGGAACGAATAATTTTATACATAATACCACAAAAATAGAAATGAAAAAGAGGCGACCTTAGCCACCTCTTTTTTAATTTCAAAATATTTTCAACATTAGAATTTGTACCTTGCTTTTTTCCAGTAGTAACTTCTTCTTTTCAAGGTATAATCCTTGTAAGTTACATTTTTCATTACTACCAAGTTAAGGTAATAATAAGCATCCTTCTGAGGCTGTCCGCGCATCTGTCCTGGTGCAAACCAGCTCGTATTGTCTTTCGCTGGATTCGATAAGTATTGTGCCGCTGGAGAATCTAGCTTAGAAGGGTCATAATAAACGCTGTGCACATCATCAATATAATCTGAAAATGTTTTAACATATGTTGCTTCTAAAGCAAAACGCCACTGTCGACCAACACCGTAGCGAATTCCAAATCCCATTGGAATAGTTACCGTACATGGCAGTGTTTCACGCGCACCACCAGGAAGACCTTGTCCTTCTGTATTAAGCGGATCTAAAGCCGTCCAACGACCATTGTACCTCGCCTTTGGATTGAAGTAGTTTATTCCTACTCCGCCAAAAAGATAAATCTGTTCGTTGTGGTTGCTAAATCCACTGTGTCCAGGCAATCTGTAACGCGATCCAAATTTTTCATTTGAGAAAAAAACAAATTCAAGACGCTGAGACAATTCAACAATTATAGACCTAAAATGAAGATTTCTGCTCTCGCGAACGATTTCATTTGTATTGGCATCATTACCTCTTAAAACACCAAGATTAAAAGATGTTGTTGTGGCCCAATAAGGATGAAATCGGTAACGATACCCTATCATACCGCCAAATCCTGTGGATGGAATGTCAATATCTACGAGACTAAAATCTTTTCCAATACGATCACGACCTCCTAAATCACCCGTAAATTGTGTAGCCCCCAGACCGAAGAGGACTTCTTTCTTGTTTAAGGACCAATTTCTTTGAGTATTGAAATTAGTGTGTTGGCCCAATACAACAGTGGTAGATGCAAATAGAACAATATAAACACAAAATTTCATCATAGTAACCTTTTGTAAGGCATAGTAAAATACGTTACGAATTTAAAAATGTTTTTTCAATAAGTAAAATTATTCTTTGGTTTTCGAGGGGATTTTTCAATATTCAAATGTTGAAAGTATCAATTCTTTACAATTCTTAGATTCATCGAAGGTAAGTCGCGATTGATTCCAAGATTGTCAACACCCCTCAATTCAGTAAAAAAAACCATGTCCCCCAAATTATAGTTTATCAACTTTTCTCTGAGTTCAGCAGGAAGTGCATTACCCTCTAAACGCTCCTCGACTTCCTTGTAGCCATTGAAATAATTGACTTTATACCCGTTTATTTTGAAATCAAAACCACTTTCAATTATTTCTGCATCTTTTAAAATCGAAGATTTGATCGCACCGTTTGCAATACCTGCAATAGAAGGTAAACCATTAACTTTTTTTACTTGAGGAACGAGCTGTTCTAGTTCTTTATATTCACTCGTTGCAGCTTGGTTGGTATTCACTGGGATCTCATCTTTCAATGAATTATTCGAACTGTTTTTTTTTGAAGGAACTTGTTTTTCTGTTCCAATAAATGGTTCAACCTGCTTAATAGATGGGTTGTTATTAGCTTGTAGAATGTTATTGTTCAAAGTAGAAGTTTTTACATTGAATTCTTTTTTAGTTTCAAAATCAGTTGATAGTAGCATGAATGACGCTAATGAAGACAAGCCTATAGCACCATAAAACCAAGGACTTTTCCAAATCCCTGGTTTGTGTAAGTTTGCATTTGCTAGTATTTCACTAAAATTTTCTTTAGCCTTAATTTGGTCTACTGTCAATGGTTTTCGGTCTAAATTGATCTTTTTAATTTCCATGACTAATTTTTAACATTAAATAGTTCTTTTAATTTTTCAATAGCACGAAATGCTTTCACTTTTGCATTGTTTTCCGTGATATCAAGTATCTCACCAATCTCTTTAAATGATCTTTTTTCAAAAAATCTCATTTCAATTAATTGCATGTCTTTTTCTTTCAATTTTGCCAAAGACTCAAAAAGTCTTTTTTTGTTTAATTCATTGCTATCTTCTTCGAATTCTTCAATCATTTCAGAGAGTTGACAACTTTCAATATTAACAGTTCTCTCCGCTTTTTTATCCCTGAATGATTGGTACAACTCACTTTTGGCAATGCGATAAAGCCAAGATGAAAATGGAACACCTCTGAATTCATAACGATTTAAATTATTCAAGGCTTTCATAAAAACCTGTGAGGTAACATCAAAAGCAGTTTCTTCATCATCCATTCGTTGATAGACGTAACGAAAAATTTGCTCATGATACTTTTTGTACAGCGGGCCGAAACACTCGGGATCTTTTTGCGCACGCCGTATCCAACTCAACTCTTCTTCCATCCGTTGGTTGGTTTGGTGGTACATTGGGTTCACTGCCATGGTTTTTGGTTTTATTTTCTAGTTTGATTCGTAAAGCTTGCAGACTTTACTGGGTAATTAACGCATTCTTTGTAAAACGTTACACATTCAACGCAATTATCTAACCAAATATTACACGTAATTGAGAAAAACGAGAAAATTTATTTTTTATTTCGGTCGATAATCAGCCATATAACTCGTATCAGTCAAGCTTTTCAAGAAGAGAATCAATTGCTTCTTTTCTTTGGCACTGAGCTTAAACGGTTGAATAATTTTGTTTTGATTAAGATGACCCTTCCCTCCTTTTTCATAATGTGATAGAACATCTTCTAAAGTGGCTAAACTTCCATCATGCATGTAGGGATAAGTAAGTTCAATATTTCGCAAAGAAGGAACTTTGAATTTGCCAATATCGCTGGTGTCATTGAAAATTCTAAACCGGCCTTTATCTAATCCATAATCGAAATAAAGTCCATTATTTTCAGCATTAAAGGTTGTGAAATGCCCAACAGGGTGACATTGTGTACAATAAAGTTTTTCGGCAAACAATTTAAAGCCTTTAACTTCGTCTTTTGAAAGCATAGACTTCTGCCCTTTCGTATACTGATCAAACCGAGAGTTCATCGAAATCAATGTTCTTTCAAAAGAGGATATGCTTCTTGTCAATACAAATGGATCAAATTCCCTTCCGTAATATTTTTTTGCAGCCTCTGCATAAGCCGGAATAGATTTAAGTTTTTGGATCAGCTCCCCCATTTTCATATCCATCTCCTGATGTTCTTGGATAGGAACAATTACTTGTTGCTCCAGCGAGTTAATGTGGGCATCGAACATAAATGTCTTTAAGAATTTTGCGTTCAGAAGACTTGGGGCATTCCTTGTTGTCTTTCTTCCTTCAACTCCTTCACTGACAATTTTTCTATCCGTAAATGCAAAAGCCGGAACATGACACGAAGCGCATGAAATAGTGTTTGTTCTGGATAGTCTTTTGTCAAAAAAGAGTTGTTTACCTAAAGCTATTTTTTCAGAGATAAATTCTTCATCCGACTGAGAACTTTCTAATGAAACAATTTCCTCTTGATTGAAACCAGAACGGCAACAGGCAAGAATGATAAATAGAAGAATTACAGATGAAAATAACAGTGAAAAGCGACGATCGAGAATCATCTTACAAATTTTAATCGATTTAACTCGATTCCCTCAGTGCTAATTATTTTTGAAATAAAACATCCTGAATTCATCTGGGACAATTCCATTTCGCCATTTGGTTGACAATTATTTCTTTGAGTAATCAATTTTCCATTACTATCGAACACTTGTATGAGGCATCCATTCGACATGCCATTCCAAACCAACTTTTGATCTTTAAAGAGAAAAGATCCTGTTGTGGTTGTTTCCAATATTGTGCCTGCTGTTAATGGTTGGGTAAATACAGCTTCTGTGATAACATTTGCCATCATATCAGCATTATAACCATTCGTGCCGTGCAATACTCCGACTGTTGCCATTGGGATATTTTTGAACCATACATCAATATTGCAATTTAAATTGATATCGATCTGGTCTTGACCAATATTCGTTTGAATTACTGGCAATGAAGTGCTTACATAATTGTGGTCACCTAGATTGTGCATTTCAAAAAGTGCGTCAGTTATTCCATCTCCATTTGAATCAGCAAGTCCTGCAGAGACTACAAAAATATAACCAGCCGACCAACCCCAATGCATTGAAGGGTCCTGAAAGGATAGTGGATGAAGAGTTGGATATGCTGATATATCAATTGCATCAGGTCCTGAAATCGTGTTGAAATTCGGTGGGACTCCTACAGAAAAACTAATGTTTTCAATTGTATTTAGGTTTAAATTACCCAAGTAAAGCACAAAATCTGTTGATTTCACTAAAAATACGGTATCACTTAAATCAAGATCTTGACCACCATCAAATGTGAGATGTAACCCAGAAAGGTAGTAATTGAAATAATCAAGATTCGTAACATTTCCTTGTAAATCAAAAAAGTCCGAACCCAATTGTAGATCAGCTCCATTCACTTTTGGCGAAAGTCTTAGAAACACATTTTTTTGAGCTGAAATTGAATTCAGCGTCAAAATAATTATGCACGTAATAAAAATTCTCATTCGCTTTTTTTAGTAACGATGTAAAGTATTTCTTCTTTTTGAAGACGATAACGTTCGATCATTGGTTGGCTGTAATGATCCTGCATCTTAAATTCAACAACATTAAAACCTGCTTTC
>JBIIQP010000172.1:0-5281 GCA_044341975.1 Crocinitomicaceae bacterium | reverse complement strand
CAATATTCAACTGAATAAATTAACCGAAGCAGGCTTTAGTCTTTCTTCATTAGACAAAGCGTTAGCAGAGCAAGAAGAGAAAGGCAAAGAAAACAAAGCGACCAAAAAAGGAGATAAAAAAGAAGCCGAAATTGCACTGGTACCGCATTCTATATTGTTTGACTTAGACAAAACCAAAGCAGAATTAGCGCTTCAAAAACAAAATCCACAAGAGGCAATAAAATTTTTGGAGTCATCCCTTGAACATGCCAAAGTTCAAACAGATAAATCGCGGGTTCATTATATCATTGCTCAGTTAAATGAATTTTATGGCAGCAAGGAGGAGGCAAAAAGTCACTACAGTCAATGTTTAAAATACAATGCCCCATATGAAATGCATTTCAATGCACGATTGAAACGTGCATTCATGGGAGGTGATGAAAAAGTGCGTAAGGAATTAATGAAAATGCTTCGTGATGCAAAAAACGCCCCATTCAAAGATCAAATCTACTACGCCTTAGCAGATATAGAATTGCAAAAATCGAATGAACCGAAAGCATTTGAATACTTAACACAATCGGCATTTTATTCAACGTCAAACCCTCGTCAAAAAGGAATGTCGTTCGAGAAAATGGGTGATTTATCGTTTGCAAAACGGAATTATGTCAAAGCTCAAAAGTATTATGATTCGTGTGCGACCGTAATTGATGACAAATATCCAAATGCTGAGGGAGTGAAAAACAAAGCCAATAAACTGGCAGACCTAGTAGCGGCAGTTGAAACAGCTAATTTTGAAGACAGTGTGCAGCGCATAGCGGCAATGACTGAAGATAAGCGTGTGGCTTTTATTGAGAATGTCATTAAAAAAACGAAAGAAGAACAAGAGCGCAAAAAGAAAATGGAAGCCGAAAGGTTGCGTGAATTACAACAAAATCAAAACAATGCAGTTCAATCTGGGGGTACAGGTAGCAAATGGTATTTCAACAACCCAAAAACACGCGGTGATGGCTTTGAAGAATTCCGTCGCCTTTGGGGAACCCGTGAAAATGAAGATAATTGGAGGCGCAGCGATAAGACGGTCATGATGGCTATTAAAGACGACGAAGAAACTGACACTTCAGCAGTTTCGGAAGATGTAGTAAAAAATACCGATACGCTTACGGTTGATATGCTTTTGGCGGATATACCGCTTACGGATTCTGCCATGAAGGCCTCGAATGACCGATTGCTTGAAGCACTATACAGCGCAGGAGTGATCTACAAAGAAGAATTAAAGGAACCGGAGATGGCCAAAAAGCAATTTGAAGCTGTTCGTTCCAAGAATACCGAAGGAGACATTGACTTGTCATCTGCTTTTCAACTTTATAAATTATATGTTTCAGATGAAGCTAAATCAGAAGCGGAAAAACAATACATTTTAATTACCTATCCCAATTCCGATTATGCAAATTACCTCAGAGATCCGGACTTTTTCATTAAAAGAAAGGAACGAGAAGCGTTGGCTGAACAAGATTATTTACTTGTCTTAGAGCGCTACAAGAAGGGGCTTTATATGCCAGTTATTTCGCGTGCAGACGCCGTAATAGCGCAGGAAAAGGAAAATAAATTTCGTTCTAAATACATGTTGTTGAAAGCAATGAGTATGGGACAGATGACTGAGAACAAAAAAGAACTTTTACCTGTGCTTGAACAATTAATTGCAGAGTATCCCGCTACAGACGAAGAAGCCAGAGCGAAAGAAATGATTAAAATCATTCAAACAGGTTATTCAAAAAATATTTCTGCTGAATTTGGAAAAAAATCACCATTTATTTTTCAGGAAAATGCAACTCAATGGGTTATTATTTTTCTGAACAAGGGAGAGAGCTCTAGCACAGCAAAATCAAAGGTTTCAGACTTTGATAGGGAGTTTTTTAGTAGGGATGCATTAAAGGTTAGTTCGAAGATATATGATGATGATCAAAGTGTAATTTTAGTACAAGATTTCGATAATGATGTAACCGCATTGAAATATGTCCGTATATTCAAATCAACGAGGAAACACTTGCTTGATCTTCAGAAAGCGAAAATCATGGTGATTACTCAAGAAAACTTGAAGTTACTTTTTGAAAATAAGCTGCTTCAGGAGTACGAGACATTTTATGATGAATTTTATTAGTCATGTTGAACAGAAAAGAAAAAACAAATTTTGAAAGTACCGACAGCGTAAACAGGTTGGTGGAAGGTACCAAAATTATTGGAGACATCATCTCAGAATCTAACATTCGCATTGATGGTGAGGTAGAAGGAAACATCACGACTTCTGCAAAAGTTGTAATTGGTGAAAATGGAAGTTTGAAAGGAAACCTTACGTGTCAGGAAGCTGATATTGAAGGTAGAATTGATGGAAAGTTGATGGTGGAAGGTCTTTTGATTCTTCGGGATCGATCAAACATTCAAGGCGACATTTACACAAATAAGTTGCACATTGAAGAAGGTGCTATTTTCCTTGGCGCTTGTAAAATGAATGGCGCAGGTGGCCACAAGGTTACTGCTTCAACAAATTCAGAAGAGACAGAGAACTCTCTCTACTAAAATCATGTCGCAAGAACCGAAAAGGAATTTTTCGAAATTTGCTCGACTTTCAGGTATTGGGGTACAAATGGGGGCGACTATCTTTTTAGGAGCCTACGTTGGTCGATACCTAGATCAAAAATACCCAATGGATAAAAAATGGTTTACCATTGGGTTAACGCTTTTAGCAGTTGGTTTGTCTTTATACAACGTGCTGAGACAAGTGAATAAAATGAATGAGGAATCTGATAATGATTAGAACTTTGTCTCGTTTCTTATTAATTGCTCCAATACTTTTTGTAATCTTTCTTTGTCATTGGTTTTTAGTGTCTGGTGTTGTTCATCCATTTCTTATTAAAAGTTATCTATTTAATTTAATTCTCGCTGTAATTTTTATTCTTGTTTATTCCACTTTTAAAGCAAGAATTAGCGTGCATCTTGGGTATTATTTTCTTTATTTTAGTCTATTAAAATTTTTTCTTTTCTTCATTCTGCTTTATCCAAATATGGATCGAACAGAGGGCCTGAGAAGCCCATCTTTTCTCGCTTTTTTCATTCCTTATGTGATTTGTTTGGTGCACGAAATTGTCTTTACATCAAGAGAAATGAACAAAAGTTAAACCTTCGTTGAAAAAAATCTAAACTATCTTCCTTAATCCTTTTAAAATTATATGTACTTTTGCGGCGTTTTTATCAACTACATGTTGTAGCCATATGCATAAGTTATTAGGATTTATTTTCGCACTTTTCTTGTTGAACTCTAACCAAGTTTTTAGTAACCCTCAATTAGAAAACAATAAGGATACATTAGAGCAAACATCCGAAGATAAGGAAAGAGCAGAAATGAGTGAATATGTAAAGCATCACACGCAAGATGTTCACGATTTTCATATTTTTTCAGATAACAGCGAAGGAAAGCATTATGGATTTCCACTTCCGGTGATACTTTGGGATAATGGCTTGCATGTCTTTATGTCATCTAAATTTGAGCATGGTCATAAGGTTGTTAATTCAAAAGGGAGTTATTACAAGCTTGATGATCATGGTAAAATCTACCGTACAGATGCTTCTGGTGATTTGAAATTAAATGCTCACGGTCATCCAACAGTTGCAGCGCCACTCGATCTTTCGATTACAAAAAATGTATTTGTAACCCTGATAATGGCTTGTGTTCTTTTCTTCTTGTTTAGAAGTGTTGCAAAATCTTACAAGTCATCATTGGCGCCAACAGGTGCGGCTAAATTCTTAGAGCCTTTAGTTTTGTTCATTCGAGACGATATTGCTATTCCAAATATTGGGCACAAGCACTATAAAAAATACATGGTGTATTTGCTAACAGTATTTTTCTTTATTTGGACATTGAATTTGGTTGGTATGACGCCACTCGGAGTCAACGTGACGGGAAATATTGCCGTAACTTTTACCTTGGCTATTTTGACGTTCATTATTACACAGACAACTGCTAATGGCAATTACTGGAAACACATTTTTTGGATGCCAGGTGTGCCAGTGCCAATGAAAATCATCTTAGCTCCAATTGAGCTTTTAGGTGTATTCATTAAGCCTTTCGCTTTGATGATTCGTTTGTATGCAAACATGTTGGCGGGACACATTGTACTTGGTTCATTGATAAGTTTACTTTTTGTATTCCACAATTGGGGAGCAAAGGGTGCTTTTCTAGGTTTGACATTGTTTTTGAATATTATCGAATTGCTTGTGGCATTTTTGCAAGCATATATTTTCACGATGCTAACTGCTCTTTATTTCGGATTCGCCGTTGAAGAGCATGATGAGCATCATTAATTTGTATTTTTTAACCTCAAATAATAAATAACATGGAAATTCCAGCTATTGTAGGTGCAGGATTGGTAGTAATCGGTGCAGGTATCGGGATCGGACGTATCGGTGGTTCAGCAATGGAAGCGATCGCTCGTCAGCCAGAAGCAACTAACAAAATTCAAACAGCGATGCTTATCGCAGCAGCGTTGATTGAAGGAATCGGATTTGCTGCATTATTCGCAGTTTAAAACCTTAACCAATGTCGTTACGGTTGGTAACGACATTGGTTTTATTTGAATTAAACATTGATATTAGGATATGGAAAAATTACTAGGTGAATTTTCAGTTGGACTCTTCTTTTGGCAGTCTATTATCTTCATTGCATTGCTTTTTTTACTTCGCAAATTTGCTTGGAAGCCTATTTTAGAAATGGTGAATGAGCGAGAAGGTAAAATTTCTGAATCTCTTGAATTGGCAGAGAAAACCAAAGCAGAGATGAAAGAATTACAAGCGCAAAATGAAAGTCTTCTAAAAGAAGCTCGTGCTGAGCGTGATGCGATTGTAAAAGATGCAAAGGAAACAGCAACTAAAATGGTAGAGGATGCAAAATCAGCTGCGAAAACAGAGGCTGAAAAAGTACTTGCTGTTGCGAAGCAATCTATCGAAGCTGAAAAAGCAGCGGCTATTGCCGAATTAAAAACGCAAGTTGCTTCTTTCTCCTTAGAGATTGCAGAGAAAGTTGTTAGAGGAGAACTTTCTTCAGATGATAAGCAAAAAGCATTGGCTGATAAATTGGCCGGAGACATTAATTTGAATTAAGTTAAGGGACATGAAGAGCACAAAAGCAGCATCAAGGTATGCAAAAGCTTTATTGGAACTTGCTATGGATCAAGGGGTGCAGGACAAAGTAGCTGCGGACATGGCCTATGTGTCTAAAATCTACCTTGAGGAAAAGGATTTTGTAAATTTG
>JBIIQP010000038.1:0-18186 GCA_044341975.1 Crocinitomicaceae bacterium | reverse complement strand
CGGTAATGGTGGTTGCTTCAATGCCAAAAACGGCACTGCTAAAGGTTTTTACTAACATAAGGTAGGTCTATTTAGGTTATTATGTTACCTTAAGTTAATGAAAAAGTTGATTTCAAAAAAACATTTCCCTTCCTATTTTGACAATCTTGCGCAAAAAAAAAACCGACGCTGAAACAGCATCGGTTGAAATATTTCCAGTCAAACGTTTCTATTAACGCTTGTGCATTGGCTCATCAGAAACAGTTAGTTTCTTTCTACCTTTACGACGACGAGCCGCCAGTACACGACGACCATTTTTGGTTGCCATTCGGCTTCTGAAACCATGCTTGTTTCTTCTTTTTCTTACTGACGGTTGAAACGTTCTTTTCATGACCTGTATTCTTTAATTGCGTTTTTTCTCAAAAATTCGGATTGCAAAGATAGATGATTTTCGGAAAAATCAAACTCTTTCAAAATAAAAAAGCAAAAAAACAATTTTTTCCTAAGCGGTAAGCGTATTTTTGCACTCAACACGCGACAAAAAATGTTGAGACCAAAGAAAAATAAAACCGAAAAAGTCAAACTTTCAAAAGACAGCATTCAAAAAGCGAAAGGAATATTCCATTACCTCCGCCCCTACCGCTTTGCTTTCTTGATTGGTTGGATCTTCCTTATTTTATCAACTTCTGTTGGTTTGATATTCCCATTCATGATGGGGCAACTTTTGGGAGGCGGAACAACCAGCACAACGAGCTCCCTTTCTGATTCGATAAAATTGATCAATATGCGCAATATAAACGATGTTGCCATTGCGCTATTCGTTTTGTTTGCAGCTCAAGCAGTATTCTCCTATTTTAGAGTAGTTATATTTACAAATGTCACAGAAAACGCATTAAAAGATATTCGCAAAGCGGCTTTCTCAAAGTTGATTTACATGCCAATGGATTTCTTCAACCAAAACAAAGTTGGAGAATTGACGAGCAGAATGTCTTCGGATATTACACAAATTCAAGAAACCCTAAAAACAACCATTGCTGAATTTTTCAGACAAATAGTTATTGTTGTTGGTGGAATTGCCTTCATCTTGATCTTTTCATGGAAATTGGCATTGATCATGTTGTCAACAGTACCTGTCATGGCCGTAATCGCTGTTTTTTTCGGTCGTTTCATACGTAAACTATCCAAAAAATCACAAGATCAAGCTGCCAACTCCAATTCAATTATCGAAGAAGCCCTTACAGGAATATCGAATGTGAAATCATTCACAAATGAGGCATTTATTCTTGGTAATTATGGGAAAGCTATCGAAGAAATTCGTGCCCTCAATGTAAAAAGCGGTTTGTGGAGAGGTTTGTTTGTCTCTTTCATTATCTTCTGCTTGTTTGGGGCAATTGTCTTTATCATTTGGAGGGGATTATTGATGACACAAGGCCCCAACCCAGAATTGTCATCTACTGACTTTTTCTCGTTTATCATGTATACAATAATGATGGGCGCCTCTATCGGTTCGCTTCCTGATTTATATGCGAGTATACAAAAGTCGATTGGTGCTACTGAAAATTTAATGGAAATCATCGGTAGAGATGACGAAAGACAATTGTACAATGGAAAAGAAAAACCAACCATTACAGGTTCAGTGGAATTTAAAAATGTACACTTTAGTTATCCGCAACGGAAGGATATAAGTGTATTAAAAGGAATCAGCTTTTCAGCTCGAAGCAACGAGACAATTGCACTTGTTGGATCATCAGGTTCTGGGAAATCTACTATTTCGTCTTTATTGTTGAATTACTATTCCATTTCTGATGGGCAAATTTTAATCGACAATGTGCCATTGCAACAATTGGAGATTGAGCATTTACGAGACCATATTGCAATCGTTCCTCAAGAGGTAATTTTATTTGCAGGTACGATAAGGGAAAATATCCTTTTTGGAAACACCAACGCAACACAAGAACAAATCGAAGAAGCTGCAAAAAAAGCCAATGCTTGGGATTTCATTAATTCCTTTCCTGAAGGATTGAATACACAAGTTGGAGACCGAGGAATCCAACTTTCGGGTGGACAAAAACAACGCATTGCAATTGCCCGAGCAATTATCAAGGACCCTACAATTCTTATTCTGGATGAAGCAACATCTGCACTTGATTCAGAATCTGAAAAATTAGTGCAAGATGCCTTGGATAAACTTATGGTTGGTCGAACATCATTTGTGATTGCTCACAGGCTATCGACTATTATGAATGCAGACAAAATACTTGTGGTCAACCAAGGAATTATTGCAGAATCAGGTACCCATGATGAATTAATCCATGCGAAAGGGATTTACCACAACCTTGTCGAATTGCAAGGAATCGACATCGACTAAGACGAAATTGTGCTAGACTTAATTTCATACGTTGGACATGTATACGCCTGAAGAATTTAAAATGGAAGATCCAAAGGAACAATTGGAATTTATTCAATCCAATACTTTTGGAATATTAATCTCTACCAATTCGACAATCGAGCCCTTAGCTTCGCACCTACCCTTTTATATACGTCAGAAAGAACCTTTGGTAATTGAAGGTCATATTTCGAGAGCAAATAATCAATGTGAGCTTTTAAGAAATGGAAAGAATGCCATGCTCATTTTTCAAGGACCAAATGGTTATATTAGTTCATCCGTTTATGGCCATGAAAATGTTCCTACTTGGAATTACCAGGCCATTCATGTTTATGGCACAATAAGCCTCTTGAATGATGTTGAAATGGAAAATCATTTAGCAGATTTAATGACGATTCATGAAAGCAATCGGGACAACAAAAAAGAATTTTCAAAACTTCCTAAAAAGCTGATAGACGACTATAAGAAAGAAATACTTTGCTTTCGATTAACGGCCTATCGCACTGAAGCTTCGTACAAGTTATCGCAAAATAGGAACAAAGCGGATCACGAGGCAATCATTCATGACTTGGAGCAAAAAGAGGATCACGCAGCACTCGTTACTGCAATGAAAAAGCACTACAAAGAGTAGTATTTATTTCACTTCACCCATCAATCGTTTGATCAGCGGAGTGATTGCTATCAGCACAACTCCGGAAATCAAAGCATAATTCGCTAATTGAAAATAGCCGTCTGTATAAGCAGTAAGTTTTTGACTCAAATCCGCATGCTCATCAATTTTCGCAATTGATGCACCCAATTTCCCAGCCGCTAATTGACCAAATGCACTGGCCAAAAACCACAAGCCCATCATCATTCCAAACAATCGCTTTGGAGACAATTTCGTAATTACAGACATTCCAATTGGTCCAAGGCACAATTCACCAATTGTAGTGACAAAATAGGCCACTGTAAACACATTCAAGGATGTCACCCCTTTTCCGTTTGAAAAGAATTTGGTGTAATAAAAAAGGTAAAAGGAAGCAGCAAGAAAAAGAAATCCGTACCCAAATTTCATTAATGTACTTGGCTCTATTTTGCGCTTCGCCATGCCCAACCACAACAAACCGATCAGAGGACTCAATACAATAACAAAGAAGGTGTTGGAACTATTGTTTACAATATTCGGATCTATTGTAATACCAAGTAAATTGCTATCCAGGTTATCCTTTGCGAATAAAGAAAGAGAACCCCCACTTTGCTCGTAAATCGCAT
The DNA here is from genome assembly GCA_044341975.1 of Crocinitomicaceae bacterium. Lineage (GTDB taxonomy): Bacteria > Bacteroidota > Bacteroidia > Flavobacteriales_D > Crocinitomicaceae > M0103. The sequence goes on along the minus strand of JBIIQP010000038.1, from coordinate 14,567 downwards.
TAAAAAGGAAATAAAAAAAGATAAAGGAAAATGCCGCGATCAATTTTTTTCGTGCTTGAGCATCCGCAATACGCAGCAGTTCATAAATAAAATAACCCAAAGCTGTTAGCCCAATTGAATACATAAAATAGTCTGTGTATTCCGTCTTCTGGACCATTATAAAAATAAGCGGAATACTTAACAATGACCCTGCATAAACAGCGATCTCATACACCATTCTTTTTGAAACAGTGAGATTTAACAATGGTGAATCACCAATCGGTCCAAGGTGTTTTTTAGTAAACAAAAATGTCAGTAATCCGATTACCATTACAATAGCTGCCGCCAAAAAGCACAGGTTCCATGAATAGTATTTTCCAAGAAAAATGCACAATGCGCCACCAAGTAAACCTCCAACATTTATTCCTGCATAGAACAAGCCATATCCAGCATCTCTTCTACCATCTTTTTCATGGTACAATTCACCGACCATCGATGATACATTTGGTTTAAAGAACCCCGTACCAATGATTGAAAATGCAATTCCATAATAGAATAAGTCCTGCGGAGAAAATGCAATTAACATATTTCCGAGCACCATTACAATACCGCCAAAAAACAATGACTTTTTGAATCCCAATACCTTATCCGCAAAAATTCCACCAATAAAAGTAAAGGCGTAAACGAATGCCTGAATTGCGCCATACTGCAGATTCGCCGCATCTTCTTTCAATAATAGCTGGTCAACCATAAAGAAGGTCAAAACCCCTCGCATCCCGTAAAAGCAGAATCGCTCCCACATTTCAGTAAAAAACAAATACCACAACTGCTTCGGGTATTTCCCTTCAAAATTCTGAATCGACTCTAGTGTAATTTTCTGTTCCATGGCAAGTATCTATCACAAAAAAGACCCCGAAGGGTCTTCAAATTAAATTACGTTATTTTCTTTCATTACCTTGTTCAACCACTTTAGCATCAGGAACATGAGCAACGCTGCTGCCATCACCAGACCAAAGTTAAGATAGAAGAAATTTTGTTTTTCAGGAATCGTTTCCCACAAACTAGATAACATCCCAGAAAGTTTATTTCCTACTGAAATTGCAAGGAAGAAACCTCCCATCATAAGTGCGGTAATTCTAGGTGGTGAAAGTTTAGAAACGAGAGACAATCCCATTGGCGACAAGCACAATTCTCCGATTGTAATGACTCCATAAGATGCAAACAACCAAATTGAACTCGCTTTAGCTGATAATCCATTTGTTGCAAAAACCGCTCCAACCATTACCAACGCTGAAAGCGCAGTAATGATCAATCCAATAGCTATTTTAGTCGGTGTTGATGGTTCACGGTTTCTTCGGCGCATGAATCCAAAGAATCCTACAACAACTGGCGTCAATGTCACTACCCAGAATGGGTTGATTGATTGATACAATTCGGTAGAGTATAGTTTTAGATCTTCACCTTTTGCAGGAACTTGTTCCTTAGGCAAGGTTTCAAAATACTTTCGAGATTTTTCCAATTGAGAAATGCTTTCAGAATAGGCACCTTTCGCTTTAATTTCTTCTTGAGAAATTGCAGGCATTTTTGCTTCTACAGCTCTCAATGAATCGATTGTGTGTTTGAATGAAGCATCGTCAGAAGAAACTACATCATTGTTTATTACTACCTGTGCCATACCAATTTTATCAGCAGTCTGCGCTACACTTTCAGACATGTTGCGGTTCGTATGATCCTCCGCCCAAACCGTCAACGCATCACCGTTTTGGTGGAAAATAGCAAAGAATAAAATGACACAAGCAAACACAGCTAATAATGCTTTAATTGCACGGCTTTCTTTCGCTTCTGCCGTAAAGGCCAAATAAATGAAGAACGCAATTACAGGTAAACAACCGATAATAAAGGCATCATTTGTATCTGATCCTAAGAAATTTCCTGGAATCATATAACCCACAACACCAAAAATAAACATCGGTAAAACCGTATAACTAAGAATCTTTAGCGTTGACATATCACCTTCTTGAACTGGCTTTACAATATCCACATGTTTAATGTGTTTTGTTCCAACCAAGAAGATTGCAACACCTACCAACATTCCGACACCTGCGGCAGCAAAAGCATGTCCCCAACCGTAGTTGATGCGCATGTAAGCAGCGACAAAGTTACAGATGAACGCGCCGATATTAATCCCCATGTAGAAGATGTTATATCCTGCATCCTTCTTATCCTTCATGTCGTCCGAACCATACAAATTCCCCACAAGCGTAGAGATGTTCGGCTTGAAGAAACCATTACCTAGGATAATGAGTGCTAAAGCCATGTAGAATGATGCATAAGAATGAACTGCTAGCAAAAAGTAACCCGCTGACATCATCAAGCCACCAATAATAATTGATCTTCTATAACCTAGTATTCTATCCGCTAAAAGTCCACCAATAAAAGGTGTTAAATAAACCAATCCGAGGTAAGTACCATAGATATCAGACTTCTTTTCACCTGAGAATCCCATTCCTCCGTTGTTCCATCCATCAATCATGTACAGGGAGAAAATTCCGAGCATCAAATAATAACCGAAACGTTCCCACATTTCCGTTCCAAATAGATACCATAAGCCTTTCGGGTGACCTTTTTGAGCTGTTTTTTCCATAAGTGTTTAATAGTTATGAGCCGTGAAAATATAAAATAAAATTCAATTAATCGTGATTTGATGAATATCTTAGCTTCGGTGATTTTCGATGTTCATAGTCATATCAAGCAATCAGGAACGATACAGATTCTACAGTCGAATAATACAGTTTTAAACGATTCATTCTATTCAGCAGGAATTCATCCGTGGGAAGCAGCGCATTTTAAATCACAAATAAATAATCTATTCCAACTTGCTGAACATGAAAATTGTCTTGCCATAGGAGAATGTGGTCTGGATAAGCTAACAGGTCCATCACAAACAATTCAGCAAGAAGCATTCGAGGCTCAAATTCTTCTTTCCGAGCAACTCCAATTGCCCGTGATCATTCACTGCGTGCGTTCTTTTTCAGAAATTGTTCAAGTAAGAAAAAAACTAAAACCCAAACAGCCATGGGTTTTCCACGGATTCAACAAAACATCATTGCTCGATAAACTAATTTCAGAAGACATGATGATCAGTATTGGATCGTCCATTTTAAAAAATCCATCTTTGCAAGAATGTTTAAATCAAATTCCCAATCAGAACCTTTTGTTTGAAACAGACTATGCTGACATTGAAATAAAAGCCATTTATCAAAAAGCCGCAGCATTGAAACAACTAACTTTGCAGGAACTTGAAAGTATCGTTGAACAAAATTTTAAAAGGACCTTTAAGAAATGGACAATTGGCTCGAAAGAACAGAATTGCTATTGAGCAAAGAAAAAATGGAACGCATTCAAAATGCGCACGTTTTAATTGTTGGATTAGGTGGAATCGGATCTTATGCAGCTGAATTTATTGCTCGATCAGGAGTTGGAACTATGACAATTATTGATGGGGATGTATTTGATCCGACAAATAAAAACAGGCAACTTACAGCCCTTGATTCTACAATTGGAAAAAACAAAGCTGTTGTGTTGGGCGAACGCTTAAAAGATATTAATCCATCTTTGCACTTAAATATTATTGAAGAATTTGTTTTACCCGAGCGCGTTTGGGAATTACTTGATGCCTATAAACCCAATTATGTCCTTGACTGCATAGATTCCGTCACACCTAAATTGGAATGGATTATTGCATGCAGAAGAAAAAAAATTAAAATCATTTCTAGCATGGGGGCCGGCGGAAAAATAGACCCCACAAGAGTGCAAGTTACCTTATTAAAAAACACGCACAATTGCAAGTTAGCCAGTCATATTAAGAAAAGATTGACACGTGTCAGAGTCGATTATAGAAATATCAAAGTAGTTTTCTCATCTGAGCTTCAGAAAAAAGACTCACTAAAGATGACAAATGGCCTTAACTTCAAAAAGTCTTTTTACGGAACCGTAAGCTACATGCCTGCGCTTTTTGGGTTAATGGGAGCTGCGGAAATTATTCGATACTTGAGTGAACGAAAAGAGGTCAGCTAAAATTTGGATTAATTAATGACTATTCTTTCAAGTAAAGACTTGTTACCAAGATCAACTTTTAAAAGATAAATTCCACTTTGCAGCTTTTCCTCAAAATTAATTTGGAACAGCCCTTCATTATTCAATTCAGCTTTTAAATTCCCGGCCTGCACTAGCTGCGCATTCATATTCAAAACTTGATAGTTTAAATCTTTTTCTGTACCCCCATTTAATTCGATGTGAACTACATTTCCATTGCTAGGATTTGGATAAACCAGCATTTCTGTTTCAGATTCAAGGTAAATTGATTTCTTGTCCGAATAGGTGTAGTTTCCATCATAGTCAGTTTGTTTCAATCGATAATAGGAAATTCCGGCAAGTGGAAACTCATCTATGAAACGATACTCGATTTCATTCGTTGAATTCCCAGCTCCTTCAACAACAGCGATCACTTCATATGCAACGCCATCCTTCGACCTTTCTAGTGTAAAATAATCATTGTTTATTTCTGTCGCTGTTTCCCATTTAATCAATGCAACTTCTCCTTCTCGTTCAGCTGTAAAATCTACCAATTCAATTGGCAATGGATTAAAGCTTCCCGTTTTATTTGCAATTGTAAATCTGCTAAATGAATTAAAAGCCGTTGGAGTAGATGTTGATGTTATACTGCCACTTCCCGAAGCCGTACCTACCCCACCAATGTCTACCCATGAAGTTGGTACAAGATTGGTGTTCTTGCATATAGATATACCACTTGGATCGATCACCCCATCATTTGGACCATAGAAAAATTGAACGGATTGATTCCCACTTAACAGTGTTGAAGGAACCTCAGTTGCTTGATTGGTCGTCAAGTACCTTTTGATGTCCCAGTAATGCGCTAAAGAAACCGTACTTACCGTTGCTGGTTTTGACCATGACAAAGCTTCTGCTGACGTATTAAAAAGCTCACCAACATAGCTGTATGAAGTGGCACCAGAATGTTTAATATACAGAATGAACGGTCTACAATCTGAGCCTTTACCTATAGGGAAATTAAGTGTTTGATTTGTTGTCGTTGACACATCATACCTCATTTTGCCATTGATGTAGCTTGTGGCTCCAGCATTCATAGTGGCATTAACAGTAACCGATTCATCCATTAAATAAAGTGTCGCGCTAGCTGCATTCACAACACCATTTGTCAAAGTAAGATTACCACCCGTTGGCATCGCAACACGGTTGTTTAGCGTGAACGTTGCTGCACCTGTCTTGTTAATAGTTAATCTTTTTATAGAACATCCTTTCGAACTTGCGTTAATTAAAGAAGTCGAACTTGAGCCATCAATTGTAACTCGACCATTTGTAGAAATCGCGAAATCTAAGGAATCTGATGAACTAAATACAGTAATATTTCCGGCATAAGTGCAATTGGTATTGTAGGCAGGACTTAAAAAGCCTGATCCGGACGCTCTACGATAAATAACATTTCCATTGTAATCATCTGCCACAAAATTGGCTAAACGCCAGTTTCCAGGACCATTGTTAAAAAAGGTTGAATTTGTGCCGGAAGCAAATGTATTTCCACCATAACAGTTCTGACTTGCAGTTCCATTTGTTTGAAATGAATTGCTGGATCCATTGAAAGTACTTCCGCAAATGTTAATGTTTGGAGAGGTGATATTGACACTACCATTAAAAACACAAGGTGCAATGTTAGCAGCTGAAATAGTTGCGCCACATCCAATGACAAATGTACTTGAAGATGCGGCTGTGCTCGTGCAGGTTTGACTTAATGTTCCAACTTGTGTCACTTTATTCAAATAAACATTTGTAGCACCAGAAAGGGTGCCATCTATCAATTGTCCTGTAGCAGTAAAATTAATTGTTGACAACGGGGAATTCCCAATGTAAATATCACCAGTGGATGTTGGTGTAGAATTTAGTTGTAGAGTACTTTGGAAAGTAATGGTGCTTTGCGATGTGGCTGTACTTTCTCCAAAATAAGCATTACCAGTTCCAGCAACAGTAACCACAACTGGCCCGTGAAAAACAGCACTGCAATTCGAAGCAACATTGCCTCTACCAACAAAAAAACCTCCTTGAGATTCAGAATAAATAGTAGTTGTACCATAAAACTGATTTCCTAAAGATTGTCGCGCCACAGTAAAATTTGAACCATTCGCAGTGTAATGATTGAATGTTGCATTGTAATAAATATCGGGGTTTATATTACCAAGCATCCATTGTTGCGAGCTAGCTGTAGTGCTAAAAGTACAAGGACCATAAAAAGTACATCCTCCATTACTGTAGTTTATTCCTGTTCCAGTTTTAGTGAAGTTTACTGTGCCATAAAATACGCCACCATGAAAGTAGGAATCATTGGTAACACAGGTAATTGGCACTCCATTAACATTGTCGCCAAAATTCGTCCCGCTAAAATAGATGCTTTTGAAATTGTTTACATCTGTTATGTTGATTGCACCACCAGCTACTGAATTTTTAATCGTTCCCGCCGTAAAATAGGATAATTGACTTGCTATAGGTGCCCCATTTAAATTCAGATTCTTTCCCTTCAAATCAATATTACCTGCTGTCAAATTTAAAACACCGGAAACATTAACATGATTTAAAAACTGTATACCATAAGTTGATGATGAAGTATTATTAATTGTAAGGTTATTAAATGTTTCACCAGAAGTCGCGGCACAAGCAATTTGCTGAGTTCCACTTGTTCCATTCAACGTAATTAATGTGGAGCCGCACAAATATGGAACTGAAGCATTGCTCGTAGACAACCAACTTCCCGCTAATGTCAGTGTATTCGTCCCAACACTAGCATCAAGAATAGCAGCGCCTGGAATAACGACACTGCCAGTTATATTTAGTCTTATTCCTCCCAAAATTGCAGTTCCTGCGCTGGCCAATGAAAAATCGCCAGTTAAATTGATAATACCAACAACACCTCCTCCACCGATTGTAATATTACCAGATGTTAATAGGTTTGCACTTAATGTTAATGTCTCAGCAGCAGTAAATGAAAGTTGTCCACCATTATTAATGATAACATTCCCCATGAAAGTCTTGCCCCCTAAAGCACTAATGAATTTTGCATTTCCATTCACTTCAGTCGACCCTGAAACGTTGAGACTAACTCTCCCAATAGTCAACACATCGGTTGAAACTGAACCAATAATAACATTTCCTAAAACATTCAGCGTTCCGGTAGTAGAGCCAGAGTGAATTGTACCACCATTAAATAGTGTGAGATTCCTCCCAACATTCAAAACCCTGGAAGCATTCAAAAAATTGAGTGTACCTGTAACACTTACATCACGGCATACATCATTGGTTGTACTGCTTGTTACGGTAGCACCTGTGACAATTATTACGTCATCATTCGTTGTTGGAACAACTCCACCAATCCATGTGGTAGCTGAAGACCAATTACCCCCTGTTGGAGTAGAAGTGATTGTTGCAGCAAAAAAATGTGTTGGAAAAAGACATGCACCAAAGCATGTTAATAAAATTATTCGCAGTAGATAGGACAGTCCCATACTAATATTTTGGTTTCATGAGGGCGTAAATTTACAACAGAACTCAGAATTAAACAAGCTTCATCTCTATTTTCACAAAAACACCCCCCTCTTCTTGGAATTAAATAAAGTACTGGTTGTCAGAATCATCCTATATCCATGTGAATTCGACTATTCAGAATAGCTAGAAAAGCCCGAAATGGTAGGGATTACCTTAAAAAAACGATTATTTTTGCAGGAATCCAAGAATAAATGAAATCGATTTATCTCTATTTTCAATTACTTATCACTGTCTTTATCCTAAATGCATGTGATAGTGAAACAAAAAAATCTGTTAGTCCGACTGAAGTTTTTGCTGATTCCGTATTTGACAATCATAGCTATTCGAACATCAATAAAATTCGAACAAAGCACCTTCAAATTGATTTAGATGTCAATTTTGAGAATAAAACAGTTTATGGCATTGCACGTCATGAAATGATTAACAATGGCACTGACACAGCCATTTTTGATATAAAAGCACTAGACATTCAAAAAATCACATTAGGCAAAAAAGGACAGGAAAAAGAAACCGATTTTATGATCGGACAATGGGATAAAGATTCTATCCTCGGACAGCCCTTAATGGTAAAGATTGATTTTAAAACAACCTTAATCAATATTTACTACAAAACAACTGAAAAAACCGAGGCAATTGATTGGCTTTCGCCAGAATTGACAACTGGTAAAAAACATCCCTTCATGTATACGCAGGGAGAAGCCATTTTGACAAGATCCTGGATTCCCTTGCAAGATTCACCTGCTAACAGAATCACGTATTCTGCTTCGGTCAAAGTTCCAGAAGGATTGTTGCCCGTAATGAGTGCAGAAAATCCAATCGAAACAAACGAAAAAGGAATATATGAGTTCAAAATGGAGCAACCTATTCCAAGCTATCTTATTGCCATCGCAGTTGGAAATTTGACCTATAAAAAATTGGGTTCAAATTGCGGTGTTTATTCAGAACCGGAACTTAGTGGACAATGCGCGAGCGAATTCATCGACTTGCCCAAAATGATTCAAGCCGCAGAAAACTTATACGGTAAATACCAATGGGGACAATATGACCTGATTATGTTGCCCTATTCTTTTCCATTCGGAGGAATGGAAAATCCTCGACTCACTTTTGTTAACCCAACTGTTTTGGCTGGTGATCGGAGCCTGGTTTCTCTAATTGCGCACGAATTAGCGCACTCTTGGTCAGGCAACCTTGTAACGAATCGTTCATGGGATGATTTCTGGTTAAATGAAGGATTCACGGTTTATTTTGAAAATCGTATCATGGAATCCCTTTATGGGAAAGAAATTTCGGACATCTTGGCGCTCATTGAATTCCAAGAATTACAAGATGAGATTATCGATATTTCTAAAAGTGATCACCCAGAAGACACAAAATTAAAGCTCAAATTAAGCGGCAGAAATCCAGATGATGGGATGACAGACATCGCTTACATTAAAGGTGCGTTTTTTCTTAAAACTTTAGAAAGGGATCTAGGACGACAGCGATTCGATAATTTCTTGAGATCCTATTTCAAAACCTATGCATTTAAAACGGTTAACACTGAAACATTTTTAGAATACCTGAAGGTAAATCTTTTGGAGCCAAATGATTCCGATTTCAACGCCGAAGAATGGATCTACAAAGAAGGAATTCCAAAAAATTGCTACACTATTCGATCACCGAGAATGGAAAACGTTCAAAAACTTGCAAAACGTTTTGAAGCTGGGGAGAATATTTTTGAGGAAGTGAAGTGGATCAAAATCAAAGGAAAGAGAAAACGCAAGAAGCAAATAATTCGATTGGAAAGATCCAAATACATTACGCAGGAATGGCAAGCTTTTATTCGTGAACTTCCTTCAAAAATGGATCCTGCCCTCTTAAAGAGATTGGATGCACATCTAAATTTCAAAGATTGGGGAAATTCTGAAATTATGTGTGAGTGGAATCTACTTGGGATCAAAAGTGGTTACAAAGAGTTGAGACCATCGATTGAAAAATTTCTAATGAAAGTGGGTCGACGTAAATACTTGATGCCTATTTATTCTGAACTTGCTAAAAACAAAGAAGATTTGAATTGGGCAAGGAACGTATTTTCAAAAGCGAAAGAAAATTACCACTTCGTCTCGAAAAGCAGTATACAAACTGTCTTGAAATAATTGAAGGGTTAACTATTTAAAGTTCCACAGAATCCCGTAGAACTTTTTTATTAATTCAACGATGCAAGCTTTTCTTCCAAAATAGCAATCTTACTTAAGGCATCGGCTTCTTTTTTCCTTTCTCCCACAACAACTTGTTCAGGCGCACCTGCCATGAATTTTTCGTTTTGAAGTTTCTTCTGAACACTTGTCAAAAAGCCCTTCGTATACTCTAATTCTTCATGGATTTTTTTCTTCTCCGACTCGATGTCAACTGTTTCACCGAAAGGAATAAAATACTCGTTGGAATTGACTAGAAATGAATTCGCATTATTTACTTTTTCAGTCCTATATTCTAGCATTGAAAGATTACCCATCTTTAAAATCACTGGATCAAAGCTAGCATCCAAATCTTCATTTTTCTTAATGAGCAAATCCATTTTCACTTTGTTCGCAATGTTGTTTTGCTTGCGCACATTGCGAATATTGGTGATTACCTCTTCGGCTACTGAAAAATTCTGAAGGACTTTACTATCAGAATCAGAAACACTTGGCCACGGTGCTATAATGATATCTTCACCCTCTTTTCGCTCCCTTATCAGGTGCCATAATTCTTCTGAAACGAAAGGTGTAAACGGATGAATAAGTTTTAAAATGCGTTCAAAGAAATCTTTGGTTGCCTCCAACGTATTTTTATCAATTGGTTGCTCATATCCCGGTTTGATCATTTCCAAGTACCATGAACAGAAATCATCCCAAACCAATTTGTAAATCGCCATTAATGCTTCAGAAATTCTGAACTTATCAAACAAATGGTTGATTTCAGCGAGCTCTTTATTGAATTTAGCTTCAAACCATTCGATTGCTTTTGTAGATGATTTCGGCTGATCCATTTCGCGTACCTCCCACGAACTCACCAATCGGTACGCATTCCAAATTTTATTGGTGAAATTCCGTCCTTGTTCGCATTGTGAACTGTCAAAAGGCAAATCATTTCCAGCAGGAGAGGAAATCAAAATACCCATCCTTACGCCATCTGCACCATACTTTTCGATCAAATCCAGAGGGTCTGGAGAATTTCCTAACGACTTAGACATTTTCCTGCCTAATTTATCCCGTACGATACCGGTATAGTAAACATTTTTAAATGGAAGGTCACCCAAATACTCGTAACCTGCTATGACCATGCGGGCAACCCAAAAGAACATAATCTCGGGAGCTGTCACCAAATCATTCGTTGGATAGTAATAATTGATTTCTTTGTTATTCGGATCCGTCAAGCCATTGAACACCGAAATTGGCCACAACCAACTTGAGAACCATGTATCCAATACATCTTCATCTTGCTTCAAATCACTTTTGGTGATTGCTCGTCCAGATTTCGCTGTTGCTAATTCAACTGCTTCTTCAATGGTTTTACAAACAACAAAATCTTCTGAACCACCTCCATAATACCAAGCAGGAATCTGATGTCCCCACCACAATTGCCGCGAAATACACCAATCTTTGATGTTTTCCATCCAATGCTTATAGGTATTCTTAAATTTCTCTGGATGGAATTTGATATTTCCATTCATCACATTATCCAAAGCCGGTTTCGACAATTCTTTCATGTCTACAAACCATTGCAATGATAATTTCGGTTCAATAACAGCATTTGTTCTTTCAGAAAATCCAATTTTATTGATGTGATCTTCCGTTTTCACAAGATACCCTTTGTCGTATAGCTCTTTCTCAATGGCTTTCCTCACTTCAAATCGATCCATTCCTGCAAAGTGCATTCCTTTTTCGTTCAGAGTTCCGTTATCATTGAAAATATCGATTGTTTCAATGCCATGCTTCTTGCCCAACTCATAATCGTTGGTGTCATGCGCAGGTGTCACTTTTAAACATCCTGTACCGAATTCCATATCTACATACTCATCCAAAATGATTGGAATTGTTCTGTTAGCAATTGGAACAATGGCGTGTTTACCATGTAAATTCTTGAATCGCTCATCATTCGGATTGATACAAATTGCAGAATCTCCAAGAATTGTCTCTGGACGAGTAGTTGCTATTGTCAACCATTGATCATCACTGCCAGCAATTTTATAGCGAACGTAAAATAATTTGGAATTCACTTCTTTGTGCAACACCTCTTCATCAGAAAGCGCAGTCAATGCTTCAGGATCCCAGTTTACCATGCGTACGCCGCGGTAAATCTTCCCTTTTTTGTGCAAATCAATAAAAACATCCAGCACAGATTCTGAATACTCAGGATCCATTGTAAAACTCGTTCGATCCCAGTCACATGAAGCTCCAAGTTTCTTTAATTGCTCAAGAATAATTCCACCATGCTTATCCTTCCATGCAAAAGCGTGTTGTAAAAATTCATCGCGCGTCAAATCTGCTTTACGAATTCCTTCTTGACGCAGTTTCTGAACAACCTTCGCTTCGGTTGCTATAGATGCGTGATCTGTTCCGGGTACCCAACAAGCATTTTTGCCAAGCATTCGGGCACGTCGCACTAAAACATCCTGAATTGTGTTGTTCAACATGTGTCCCATGTGCAAAACTCCCGTCACATTCGGTGGAGGAATGACAACCGTATATGGCTCTCTTTCATCGGGTACAGAATGAAAATAACCTTTTTTCATCCAGTGTGCGTACCATTTCTCTTCTGCTCTCTGCGGCTCGTATGTCTTTGGAGTCTCCATGAATCGTTTGTTTTACAGGGCGCAAAGATAGCAAATCTGAAAGGAAACACCCATACAAATCCTTGCGAAATGGGAATTGTTTATCTCCGGAAATTGTGGGTGATTCCTATCTTTGATAAAAAAATCGCGTCATGTCTTTTCGTATCTTTCTCTACTTGTTTGTTTTACTAGGCTTTTTCACTTCCTGCTATAAAGGAAAATCTGTTGACCTTGTCATACACAACGCAAAAATTCACACGATGGATCAAAGCGACCACATACAAGAAGCAATCGCTATAAAAGATGGAAAAATCATAGAAGTTGGTCCAGAGAGACAAATTCTCAACAGATATAGTGCGGAAGAAGAAATTGATGCTGGTGGAAAAGAAATTTATCCTGGGTTTGTAGATTGTCATGGACACCTCCTCTCTTATGCAAATCAATTATTAAGTGCTGACCTCGTTGGCTGCCGTTCAAAAGAAGAGATGATTGTGAAAGTTGAAAAATACCAATCAAAAAATCAACGTAAATTCATCATTGGACGTGGTTGGGACCAATCGCTATGGACTGATAAAACATTTCCAACCAACAAAGAATTAAACAAACTTTTTCCAGATATCCCGGTATGCCTTATACGTATTGACGGCCATGCTTTATTGGCAAATGATGCGTGTTTGCGTTTGGCAGGAATAGATGAAAACACGAACATAAATGGCGGTATCATAACAATGGAAAATGGAGAATGTACCGGGCTGTTAATCGATAACGCTATGAACCCTGTCATGGATCGAATGCCTGATTTTTCTAAAAAAGAAAAAATCGAAGCCTTAAAAGAAATAGAAGGCGAACTTTTTCAATACGGAATAACTGGCGTGCATGAGGCAGGAATTCAAAACCAGGACATTTCACTTTTTCAAGAATTGATTGATCAGCACGATTTTAAGTTGAATGTTTATGCCATGTTATTTCCAAGCAAAAAGAACATTGATTTTGCAAGAAAAAATGGAATCTATCATTACAAAAATCTGCTCATCCGAAGTTTCAAAGTGATGGGAGACGGAGCCTTGGGTTCGAGAGGAGCCCTTCTGAAGCAACCTTATTCCGATCAACACAACCATTTAGGTGTACTCACAACTCCTGTTTCTGAAATGAAAAGAATTGCCGCTATCTGCGAAGAGACAGGCTATCAGATGAATACCCATGCAATTGGAGATTCTACGAATAAAATCCTGCTTGATTTGTACCAGCGTATTTTCGAAGTAAACAAGGACCATCGTTGGAGAATTGAGCATGCGCAAGTTGTTGACGAAAAAGACATTTCACTTTTTGGGAAATATGGTGTATTTCCATCTGTTCAACCCACTCATGCAGTAAGCGATCAGCGATGGGCTGAACAACGATTGGGCAGAAAACGAATGATTGGTGCCTACGCCTATAAATCATTACTAAATCAATATGGTATGCTTGCCATTGGGACTGATTTTCCGGTTGAACTTACGGATCCGTTTTTAACCATTCATGCCGCTGTAAAAAGAAAAAACAGTGATGGTATTCCTGGTGGTGGATTTTATTCCAATGAATCCCTGACTTTAGATGAGTGTATTCGCGGTATGACTTCTTGGGCAGCTTTCGCATCATTTCAAGAAAATGAACTAGGTACACTTGAAAAAGGAAAAGATGCAACATTTGCCATTTTTGAGCATCCGATACAATCGAAGGAAGATTTTCAACCAAACTTTGCTAGCTACACCTATATAAAAGGAAAAAAGGTTTACTCAACTGAATAAACCTTTCTTGTTATACTAAAGACCTCAAAACTGAAAATTGAGGAAGATCTAGAACGACGGACAGGAAATTGTTTTGAAAGAAACAGGTTTCTTCTTACACGTAAGATTGAAACCCATCGATATTTCATGTGAACCACCCGACACTCCATTGTTCAATTTCGATACAGTCACATCATAACTGTAGCCAAGCTTAAATTTACCTGTGTTAATTCCAATTGTTAAGATGAATGCATCTCTGTTTCTGTACCAAGCCCCAACGTTGAATGAACCGTACTTCACATACGTACCAACACTTAATTCCTGGAATCCATTCTGGTATTGATAAATGACATTTGGCATGATGGACGTTCCATTCGAATACTTGGATTTTTTACCCA
>JBIIQP010000171.1:0-5348 GCA_044341975.1 Crocinitomicaceae bacterium | reverse complement strand
ATTGGAACATTAACAGCAGATCAATCCTTTACATTTACCGACTGGACAGCAGAAATGAAAGCGAAAGCATCTATCTGTATTTCAGAGGATGCCACTTTGATCGAATCATTGGAAATTGCAAAAAGTCGTATCCAGATCATGATTGATAAAGGAATGGACAATAAAAATCAGGTGTTACAAGGCTTGATTGACAAAGCAAATAAACGCATTTCTGAAATTCAGTCAGGAGAAAAACCAGCGTTGACACCAGATGCATCTGCAAAGTATTATGCTGAAGTAGAAGTGGACCTGGATCAGATCGCTGAACCAATGATCGCCGACCCTGATGTGAACAACAAAGACGTTTCCAAGCGCTATACACACGATACGATTCGTCCGTTGTCCTTCTACGGCGGAACAAAACAGGTAGATCTTGGGTTCATCGGTTCGTGTATGGTGCACAAAGGCGATATGAAAATCTTAGCGCAAATGTTGAAAAACGTAGAAGCGCAAAACGGTAAAGTAGAATTCAAAGCGCCATTGGTTGTTGCGCCCCCAACCTACAACATCGTTGACGAGTTGAAAGCAGAAGGTGATTGGGAAGTATTGCAAAAATACTCTGGTTTCGAATTCGACGATAACGCACCTAAAGGCGAAGCACGTACGAAATATGAAAATATGTTGTACCTAGAGCGCCCAGGTTGTAACTTGTGTATGGGGAACCAGGAGAAAGCGGAAAAAGGAGATACAGTTATGGCGACCTCTACACGATTATTCCAAGGCCGTGTGGTAGAAGATACAGAAGGTAAAAAAGGTGAATCCTTGCTTTCATCAACACCAGTGGTGGTGCTTTCAACAATTTTAGGCAGAACTCCAACAATTGAAGAGTACACGAAAGCGGTTGAAGGAATTACGTTGACAAAATTTGCGCCTTCGCATAAGTTGTTGGCGAATTAAGAACTAACGTAACGTTCGCATACATCCCGGTCATTGAAATGATCGGGATTTTTTTGTGCCATCGAATTGCATGTTGTGATTAGTCAAATTCTCTGTTTTAAGGAACAGTGTATTCATTTAAAGTGCCTCATTCAAATTCCATTGAAAAAATAATCACCAATCGGTGGAGCTAATCATCGGTATAGGTTGTAATGCTTACTTTTAGGCAATCAAATTCAACAGCACATGGCAGTATTCGACATAGACATGATCCGTAAGGTGTACGCACAATTTCCAGAACGCATTGCAGTCGCACGACAGGAAGTAGGACGTCCGCTGACGCTCTCCGAAAAGATCCTTTACGCGCATTTGTGGGATGGGAATCCAATATCAACTTTTGAAAGAGGTAAATCGTACGTGGATTTTGCTCCGGACCGCGTTGCGATGCAGGATGCCACCGCACAGATGGCTTTGTTGCAGTTTATGCAAGCAGGAAAAAAGAAAGTGGCCGTGCCTTCAACCGTTCATTGCGATCACTTGATTCAAGCAAAAATTGGCGCCACGGCAGATTTGCAACGTTCCTTCAATGAAAACAACGAAGTATTTAACTTTTTATCTTCGATTTCCAATAAATATGGTATCGGTTTCTGGAAGCCGGGAGCCGGGATCATCCACCAGGTGGTTCTTGAGAATTATGCCTTCCCAGGAGGAATGATGATCGGTACGGATTCACATACCGTGAATGCAGGTGGACTGGGAATGCTTGCAATCGGTGTTGGTGGTGCTGATGCTGTGGATGTGATGGCAGGAATGGCGTGGGAGTTGAAATTTCCCAAATTGATTGGTGTGAGGTTGACAGGTAAACTGAATGGCTGGACTTCTGCTAAAGATGTCATTTTGAAAGTGGCGGATATTCTCACTGTAAAAGGTGGAACAGGCGCCATTGTGGAGTATTTTGGGGACGGCGCGCAGTCCTTATCCTGCACAGGAAAGGGGACAATCTGTAACATGGGCGCTGAGATTGGAGCGACTACATCAACATTTGGTTACGACGAATCTATGCGCCGTTACCTGATTGCTACAGGAAGAAAGGAAGTGGTAGACGCTGCTGATGTGATTGCAGAACATTTGACAGGTGACGCGGAAGTATATGCGAATCCGTCCAACTATTTTGATCAATTAATCGAGATCGACCTTTCTGAACTCGAACCGCATGTAAACGGACCTTTCACACCAGATCGCGGAACGCCCATTTCGAAAATGCGCCAAGAAGCAGAAGCAAATGGATGGCCCATAAAAGTAGAGTGGGGGTTGATTGGTTCTTGTACGAACTCGTCTTATGAAGATATGTCGCGCGCAGCATCAATTGTTGAACAAGCTGTAGCGCATGGAATCACTCCGAAAGCAGAATTTGGGATCAATCCTGGATCTGAACAAGTGCGCTATACGATCGAAAGAGACGGAATCATTGCTACGTTTGAAAAAATGGGTACGAAGGTGTTCACGAATGCGTGTGGACCTTGTATCGGTCAGTGGGATCGTGAAGGAGCTGAAAAACAAGAGAAAAATACTATAGTTCACTCATTTAACCGTAACTTCTCGAAAAGAGCAGACGGCAACCCAAATACCCATGCCTTTGTAACTTCTCCAGAAATGGTAGCTGCCTTGGCAATTGCCGGAGACTTAGGTTTTAATCCAATTACGGATTACTTGACAAATGATAAAGGCGAAAAGATAAAATTGAATCCTCCGCACGGAGATGAATTGCCGAAAAAAGGATTTGATGTAGAAGATCCTGGTTACCAAGCTCCTGCTGAAGACGGAAGTCAAGTCATTGTGGCAGTTGCACCCGATTCTTCACGACTACAGTTGTTGGAAAACTTCCCGGCATGGGATGGGAAAAATATCGTCGAAGCGAAATTGTTGATCAAAGCCAAAGGAAAATGCACGACCGACCACATTTCTATGGCTGGTCCGTGGTTGCGCTACCGTGGTCACCTCGATAACATTTCGAACAATATGTTAATTGGTGCTGAAAATGCTTTCAATGGGAAAGCGAATGAAGTTGTCAATCAATTGACAGGGGAGGTGGGAGAAGTTCCTGCCGTTCAACGTGCGTACAAAGCAGCTGGTATTCCTTCAATTGTAGTGGGTGACCATAATTACGGTGAAGGTTCTTCCAGAGAACATGCCGCTATGGAGCCACGTCATTTGGGAGTAAGAGCGGTGATCGTTAAATCCTTTGCACGTATCCACGAAACGAACTTGAAAAAGCAGGGAATGCTGGGATTGACCTTCGCAAACGAAACGGATTACGACAAGATCCAGGAAGACGACACCTTTAACTTTATTGATTTAGTAGATTTTGCGTCGGGCAAACCATTGACATTGGAGATTGTGCATGCAACAGGTTCTAAAGAAACAATTCAATTAAATCACACCTATAATCAATCTCAAATTGAATGGTTTAGAGCAGGATCTGCGTTGAATTTGATTAAGAGTCAAAACGCATGATGCAAAGCACACACCTTTTGAGTTTCCTTCGAAATATCGGAAGTAATTTTCTTTTTTACAGGGTATTTCTGTTGAGTTTAATTTTGGGTCTGCCCAAAGGGACTGACGCACAAGTAAGCAAGCGGTTTGGCATTCAGGTATATACTGGCGGACCATCATTATTGAAATTGGCGGTTGGCATTTCATCTGCTTATCAGGACAAGGTGGAATACAATGGATTACCGGGTGTAGGCGGTGCGATTTCATTCAAATTCAACCGTTGGATTTCTCTTCGTGCAGATTTGTATTACAAGTACAGTCAGTTAGAGATGGACGTTAACGATAATCCATTTTACAACGAATTGAACGACAAATGGGGTATTGTTTTGAATGGCATAGATCCATTCGGACATTATTCTCTTGCACTGCCGCGTTACCGAGGAAACATAATCGCCGATTTTCACTTTTTGAAAGATGAAAGTCATTCAGATCTATACTGTTCTCTGGGTTTTGGATACAACAGAATGAAACCAAAATTGCTAATAGACAATAAACCTGTTTCGATTATAAATGAAGTAGGCACGCTTTCACTCCCTTTTGCTTATCGCCTAAGTCTGGGCTACACCCATTATTTTGGATCTACGATTGGTCTTTACGGAGAAATTGGTATTGGCGGTCCGCTAGTTAGTGTGGGGATGAAGGGGAGGTTTTGATGGTTAGCTGACTTTTTTAATAGTTGCAACTTTATACTTTAAATCCCTAGAAAATATTATTTTCATTTATACCTGAAAAATTTCTATAAAATTCAAAAAAATAAGATGTAACCAAAAAAAATGTATTTTTGAATTAAAAATAAGGTGTGATTGATAATTTAAATAAAGTTTCCAAGTACAATTTCTGGAACAATTCAATTAAAACAGGTTATGTTCGACAGCGATATTTGGATCAGCTAGTGCACTTTCAAAATTCCAGGCTTATTAAAGTACTGGTTGGACAGCGCAGAGTGGGTAAGAGTTTTGTTCTTCGGCAATACATAGCTCATTTGATCAATCAGGGAGTACCAGCCCGAAACACAATCTACATAAACAAGGAATTTACTGATTTTGATTTTATTGGTAATCATAGGGATCTATACGAATTTATACAGTTCTACCGCGTTCATTCAAAGATCGAAGGACGTTTGTATGTTTTCATCGATGAGGTACAGCAAATTCAAGAGTGGGAGCGTGTCGTCAATTCACTTTCACAAGATTTTACGGAGGATATTGACCTATTTATCACAGGTTCGAATTCGGAATTGCTCTCCGGTGAATTAGCGAGTTTGCTTTCGGGAAGATATGTTCGATTTAATATTCTTCCCTTTCGATTTGATGAGTATTGCGCACATCAGAAAAAGGAAGCAAGCCGCAAGAATTATGTGCAGTTTTTAAATCAAGGAGCGCTACCTGAATTGTTTTTTCTTCCTACTGAGGAGAGTAAGATGTTTTATGTTTCTTCTCTCAAAGACACGATCATTTTGCGCGACATTGTTCAACGTTATTCAATAAAGGATGCCGTGTTGCTAATCGATATTTTTAATTATGTCACGAACAATATCGGCAATCAGTTTTCGGTCAATAATGTGGTCAATTATTTTCTGAGTAAAAAGCGCAAAACCAATTACGAAACGGTCGCCAATTATTTGAATTACCTCACTCAAACATTCGTGATACAACGCTGTGAACGTTATGATATACGTGGAAAAGAGTTGCTGGGAGGAAATGCGAAATTCTACTTAAATGATCTTGCTTTTCGGAATTATTTGTTTGGTTCAAATACCTCCGGTTATGGAAATATGCTTGAGAACAGTGTGTATTTGGAACTGTTAAAGGCAGAATTCCAAGTGTATGTGGGGGCTTTGCGAGATAAAGAAATTGATTTTGTAGCCACAAAGAATAAGA
>JBIIQP010000037.1:0-18728 GCA_044341975.1 Crocinitomicaceae bacterium | reverse complement strand
AATGAAGCATAGAGTATAGTTCCTTGTTCATTCTTAAATCCATCTTTCACCATGATTCCTTGCCAAACGCCATTAAAATCTGTTTGGGAGGAACAGTTCCAACCAATTAAAAAGAAGAAAATAAAGAGCATTGGTCTCATCATAGTATAAATGTATTCGTGAAAACGCAAAAAATGTTCCGAAAAAACATAATTAACAAGAACTTTTAAGGTTTATATTTGTCTTATTAAAAAACGGAACCCATGCGAAAAATATTTCTTCTACCCTTATTTCTATTATCAGTTATGGCAAATGCTCAATCAATTCATCAGTTTACAGTGCAAAATATTGAAGGAAAAGATTTCAGTTTTTCTTCTTTAAAAGGTAAAAAAATCATGGTGGTGAATACAGCGTCTAAATGCGGATTAACACCACAATATGAGCAGTTGGAAGGTTTGTATGAGCAATTCAAAGACAGCAATTTTGTAATTATTGGTTTTCCTGCGAACAATTTCATGTCTCAAGAACCAGGAACGAATGAAGAAATAGTAGAGTTCTGTCAAAAGAATTATGGTGTCAGTTTTCCAATGATGAGTAAAATCTCAGTGAAAGGAAGCGATATGCATGAGGTTTATAAATTCTTAACACAGAAATCTTTGAATGGCCTTGAAGACAGCAGTGTGAAATGGAACTTCCAGAAATACTTACTCAACGAAGAAGGTAAGCTGGAGAAAGTCATCGACCCTAGAACGCTACCAAACGATCCTGAAATCATTAAGTGGATAAGTGAGTAAGTAGATACGCTTCTTATTGCGTTAATATATTGTTGATAAGTTCATCTTATCTAAAGCCCTTTGATACTCTATTAAAGGGCTTCTTTCGTTAAATTTGTGACTTCACAATTTTATACTTTTCCAAAAAAGGAATCAACTATGAGTGAGGAATTAGCGAGAGATAATTATTCAGCGGATAACATCCAGGTATTAGAAGGATTAGAAGCGGTGCGTAAGCGACCAGCCATGTATATTGGCGATGTCGGAGTGAAAGGTTTGCACCATTTGGTGTATGAAGTAGTAGATAACTCCATTGATGAGGCATTAGCTGGACACTGTGATACTATTGGTGTTTGGATCAATGAAGATAATTCAGTAACAGTCCGAGATAATGGTCGTGGTATACCTACTGCGATGCATACAAAAGAAAAAAAATCAGCTTTAGAGGTAGTAATGACTGTTCTTCACGCTGGAGGTAAATTTGACAAAGACACTTATAAGGTTTCTGGTGGTCTGCACGGAGTAGGTGTTTCCTGTGTTAATGCGCTCTCAATTCATTTAAAGGCAACTGTTCGTAGAGAAGGGAAAGTCTTTGAGCAAGAATACAGCATTGGAAAACCATTGTACGATGTAAAAGTTGTGGGTGAGTCGAATGAGACCGGAACTGAGGTGACTTTTAAACCAGATGGTTCTATTTTCGAATTTACGGAATACAACTATGACACGTTGGCGGCTCGTATGCGTGAGCTGGCTTTCTTGAATAAAGGAATTACCATTACATTGACTGATAATCGCAGCATTGATGAAAATGGTAAAGCAGCGAGCAATGTGTTTTTCTCTGAAGGTGGTTTGCGAGAGTTTGCGCAATACCTCGATAGAAATCGCGAGGCATTGATTTCTGATGTTATTTATTTCGAAGGTGAGCGTGAAGGTATTCCTGTAGAGGTTTCGTTGACGTACAATACTTCTTACACTGAAAACATTCAGGCGTATGTGAACAACATTAATACGCACGAGGGAGGTACTCACTTGTCTGGTTTCAGAAGAGGTTTGACGAATACGTTGAAAAAATATGCAACGGATTCAGGTATTTTGGCAAAGGAGAAAATCGAAATTGATGGAGATGATTTCCGTGAAGGATTGACGGCTGTAGTATCTGTTAAAGTGCAAGAACCGCAATTTGAAGGTCAAACAAAAACAAAACTTGGAAACAGAGAGGTGACTGCACCTGTAAGTCAGGCCGTTTCAGAGATGTTATCTGCTTATCTAGAGGAGCATCCAAATGAGGCAAGAGTCATTGTAGAAAAAGTTATTCTTGCTGCAAGAGCAAGACACGCAGCCCGCAAGGCGCGTGAAATGGTCCAACGTAAGAATGTACTTGTGGGTTCTGGTCTACCAGGAAAGCTTGCAGATTGCTCAGAAAAAGATCCTGCTGCATGTGAGATTTACTTTGTTGAGGGAGATTCGGCGGGTGGAACAGCAAAACAGGGGAGAGACCGCCATTTCCAAGCAATTATGCCATTGCGAGGTAAGATCTTGAATGTTGAGAAGGCAATGCAGCATAAAATCTTTGAAAACGAAGAAATTAAAAACATTTACACTGCTTTAGGTGTGAGAATTGGAACTGAAGAGGATTCCAAAGCGTTGAACCTCGAAAAGTTGCGTTATCATAAAATCATTATCATGTGTGATGCCGATGTCGACGGTTCACACATCGAAACACTCATTTTAACATTCTTCTTCCGATTCATGAAAGAGTTGATCGAAAATGGATATATCTATATTGCAACACCACCTTTGTACCAGGTTAAAAAAGGAAATAAGTCCGATTATGCTTGGAATGAGGATCAGCGTGATCGTTTAATTAATGAATTTAAAGGAGGAGGAAGTGAGTCTTCTGTAAACGTTCAGCGATACAAAGGTTTGGGTGAGATGAATGCAGAGCAGTTGTGGGAAACTACAATGAATCCAGAAAGTAGAACATTACGTCAAGTGACAATTGAAAATGCAGCCGAATGTGATCAAATTTTCTCTATGCTAATGGGCGATGATGTTCCACCAAGACGTGAATTCATTGAGAAAAACGCGAAATACGCAAAAATAGACGCGTAATTCTAACCAATATATTGAAAAAAACGTTCTCTGTTGGAGGGCGTTTTTTTTTGTAATTGGCGCAAGTTTTTTAAATTAACGACATCTTATATTAATAATAAGTTAACATTGTATTTCATGAGATTATTGCTTTTATCCATTTTAATGGTTTTTCATTTTGGAAAAATTAACTTCAGTCAAACTACTTTTTACGACCCTGCTACCGTTCAAACCATTGAAATCTTTTTTGCATCTGCTGGTTGGGATGCGACCTTGGATGCTGCCACCGTAACAGATACTTACACAATAGCCGATTCAGTTCGCATTAATGGAGTAGTTTTTGATAGTGTTGGAGTTAAATACAAAGGAAACAGTTCTTACAACCCTTCGAATAATAAAAATCCAATTCGCTTAAGTCTTGACTATATCAAAGGAAATCAAGATTATGAAGGTTATGTTGATGTAAAACTTCAAAACGGTTATTCTGATCCTTCGATGATTAGAGAGGTGCTTTCCTATGCTATTTTAGAACAATACATGGATTGTCCTAAAGCTAATTTTGCGAATGTATACATAAATGGAACTTTGCGAGGATTGTATTCCAACGCTGAAGATGTTTCAAAAGATTTTTGCGGCGACCATTTTTATTCAACTAATGGGTCTTTTTTCAAATGTAATCCAATTGGTGGAGCAGGGCCATCCACGGTGGTAAATCCAGATTTAAAATGGATTAACTCTGATAGTAGTTCGTATGCCAACGGTTATGAGCTAAAATCCACCTATGGATGGGATGATTTAGTTGATTTGATCAATACGCTGAACAATAATTTTTCACAGATTGAGTCTGTTTTGGCTGTTGATAGGGCAATATGGATGCTTGCATACAATAATGTTCTCGTTAATCTGGATTCTTATTCAGGGGCATTTAGACAAAATTATTACCTCTATAAAGATTTAAATGGGCGATTTGATCCAGTTGTATGGGATTTAAATATGAGTTTTGCAGGTTTTCCTGGGGGAACAGGTTCAGGTTCTTACAATGCGACGTCACTCGATCCAATGTCAAACAGTACTTCAACAAATCATCCACTTATCGTAAAAATACTTGCTGATCCTATGTACAAAAGAATGTACATGGCTCATCTACGCACAATAGTTCAGGAGATTTTTGCTTCAGGAAACTATCTGACAACAGCCAATACCTTAAGATCAACAATTGATGCTTCAGTTCAAGCAGATCCCTATAAATTTTACACGTATACGCAATATCAAAATAGCTTAACGACTTCGGTAACGGGCAGTGGTCCAATGGGTTCTTCGATACCCGGAATTCAAGCATTAATGGATGCTCGTTCAACTTATTTTAGTACCAATTCGAATTACACATTGGTTGCACCAACTATTTCTTCTTATAGTGCAAGTAATCCAACACCTTCTTATGGCGAAACAATAACAATGAAAATTACTTGCAGCAATGAAGCTACAGTTTATTTTGGTTACCGATTCAATATTGAAGACAAGTTCACGCGACTTCTAATGTACGATGATGGTCTTCACAATGATGGTGCAGCTGGAGATCATTTATATGGGGTCTCCGTAACGATGAATGGCAGTAGAATGCATTATTACTATTACACGGAGAATGCCAATGCAGGATTGTTTAGTCCTCAGCGTGCCGAACATGAGTACCATACACTTTCTGTTGTTATTCCAACCCCTCTAGTTGGACAAGTTCGGATTAATGAGATCATGGCTGACAACGCAACGATTGTAGAGGATAATTATGGGGAAAATGATGATTGGATTGAATTTTACAATAAAACCTCTACTCCCAAGGATTTATCAGGTTTGTACTTGTCTGATGATCCATTATTGTTGAATAAATGGCAGATTCCATCTGGAACATATATTGAGCCTTATGGATACCTTATTTTTTGGACTGATAAAGATGCGGATCAGTCTGGTTTGCATACCAATTTCAAATTGAGTTCTGCTGGAGAATCGGTGTTTATAAGCAATGGTATCACCATCTTTGATCAGGTTGATTTTGGTCTCCAAACTACAGATGTTTCTTATGCAAGTTGTCCTGATGGTGGAATATTTGATTTTGCAGTACCAACATTTAATGCATCGAATAATTGCTCAGCAGGAATAAATCAAGATGATTTTCCATTACTCGTGAATTTGTATCCTATTCCTACAAATGGTGATTTGTTCTTGGAATCTCAGGAAGAAGAATTAAATGTCAATGTTGTCGATTTATCAGGTAGAGTGCTGTTTAAAGGCGCCACAAATGAAGGCAAGTTGACCATACCTTCTTCTTTGTGGAACGCGGGTAGTTACCATGTTTTTCTTGTAAATGAAATTGGCAAATTAAAAAGCATGCCGTTCATAAAATATTGAGAATATAAAACACCAAATGAATTGCCTCGCCATTTATGGTGGGGCTTTTTTATTTTTTCAAGAGCAGGTCCAAGTGTTCTGTTCGGGCTGCAAAATATTTCTCACCCTTGAAATCTAAAATGTATTCCTTTTCAGTAAACAGAATATTTAATGTTCCCTTCTTGTTTTGATATAAAAATTTATCGACAGAACGCTGCATAATGCATTCATTGATGTTGGTTTCGGATGGCATAAAAGCTTCTGCTTCACTTTTATCTGCTGATAGAACAACATAGGTATTCATTGAAAAATCTTTGTTATGAAACTCAATTCCTTCTTCAAAGGCACGGATACATTTTTGTAATATAACGGACCAAACGTATCCTGCAGAGCCTTTACATCCATTTTCATCTGCATCATTTCCTACTATATGAGGTTCAATGGCTTCTTCTGTTATAGGTTGGCATGAAGAAAGAAGAATTGTCAGTATAAAAAGTTTGAGGAGTGATTTCATTTTTGGCAGTTTATGTTTTTCTTTTTTTCTTTTTTGCTGCTGGAAATAAAATATTGTTTAGAATCAATCGGTATCCCGGAGAATTTGGATGAAGATGCAAATCAGTTGGAGGGTCTCCAACTTTATGTTCATAGTCCTCAGGGTCGTGGCCTCCATAAAATGTCCAAGTTCCCTGACCTAATTCTCCATGAATATAACGCGCAGTGCCCAAGGATTTGTTTTCTCCCATAACTAAAACGTTTGCTTTGATGAGGTCTTTTCTAAAGTCTGTCGTCTGTCCCATAAAACCATCAATAACCGTTGTGTGGCATTGTGTAAGCATAGTTGGTACAATGTCCCATTTAGCAGAAAAGTCGAAGAGGGTAAATTTATCTGTAGATTCTGTTACACGATTTAATCGGTGAATGTCTGTGCCGTCGATGTCAGAATATTCATAAACCATAGGATCCCTTTCCAACTTGAAGTTTTGAAAAGCAAATGTAGAAGAATAGTCAAGTTTTTCCTGGCATTTTGGGTCAGAAGCGTCACCATCGAACATTTGTTCACAGATATCAGTTCCTTGAGCAGCTAAAGCAATATCAAAACTATCTGTTCCACTGCACATGGTAAAGAGAAATCCACCTCCAATAACGAAGTTCTTTATATTCATTGCGACGGAACGCTTTAGTTCGGATACTTTGTTGAAACCAAGCATTTTTGCATCTGCTTCAGCATCTTCAACTTGTTGTTTGTACCAGGGGTAACCTCTGTATGCGGCATAGAATTTCCCATATTGACCGGTAAAATCTTCATGGTGAAGATGCAGCCAATCATATTTTGGCAAGACCCCCATAACAATTGCTGAATCGTAGATTTTATCATAAGGAATTTCGGCGTATTCCAAAACAAGTGTTACCGCATCATCCCAAGGTTGTTTCCCTTTTGGGGTGTAGACCGCAATTTTGGGTGCTTTTTCCAATTGCACAAGTTCCATGTTTGCCTCGGGATTAGCGATTTGAGAACGAATCTGATTCACTTGTCCATCAGCTAGGATTTCATACTTTACATTTCGTATGACCAATTCTTCCTCAATTGTTCTCAGATGTGGCAACAGAAAAGCACCTCCACGGTAGTTCAGCAGCCATTCCAATGTGATAGAATTTTCAAGAGACCAGTAAGCAATTCCGTAGGCTTTCAAATGATCTGATTGAGATTCATCCATCGGAATTAAGATTTGAGTCGCTCTTGAAAAAAGGCTGAATGAGCAAAAGATGAAGAGAAAAAGTACTTTTGACATGATTTTTTTTGCAGTCATTCTTTCAAATATCTTTCCAAAATTTTAAAACGGAGTACTATCGTCATTATTGCCAAAATCTAAACCATCATCTTCGTTTTCATCATTCATTTTACTTGGAACTGTGTAACTGTTGAATGATGGTGCATCGAATCCAGTGTTGGCTGATAGATTGGTAGGTGCAGCAGGCGCACTTGTTTCATCATAATAATTCTCCATATTGTCAAATTTTGCAAATTCACCGATGAAACGAAGTCTAACTTTGTCGAGTGCACCATTCCTGTGCTTTGCAACAATAATTTCTCCAACGCCTTGGTTGGAATTTCCATCATCATCTTGCAGGAATCCGTAATATTCAGGACGGTAGATAAATGACACGATATCAGCATCCTGCTCTATTGCACCTGATTCACGTAGATCAGATAACACAGGTCGTTTGTCTCCACCTCGCTGCTCAACGGAACGGCTTAACTGAGATAGTGCAATGATGGGTACATTTAATTCTTTTGCAATTTCTTTTATCGATCGAGAAATAGTAGAAATTTCCTGTTCTCTGTTTCCCGAACCTTTCGATCCTCCGGCCGTCATCAATTGCAAATAATCAATAATGACCAAGTCAATGTTATGCTGCATTTTCAATCGACGACATTTTGCTCTTAAATCGAATACACTGATGCCTGGGGTGTCATCGATGAAAATTGGAGCTGTCGCTAATTTTGAAATTCTTGAATGCAATTGCTGGAATTCATGGTCACGAAGGTCACCTTTTCTCAGTTTTTCTGCGCTTAATCGGGCTTCGCTTGCTATTAAACGTTTTACCAACTGTACAGATGACATCTCTAGTGAGAAGATAGCAACACCGTGCCCATGATCAACTGCCGAATTTCTTGCCATTGACAAAACAAAAGCCGTTTTCCCCATAGCAGGGCGTGCAGCAATAACAATCATGTCTGATCGCTGCCAACCAGAAGTAAGTTTGTCGAGGTCTCTAAAACCTGAGGCAATTCCACTGATTCCATCAGAATTTTGTGATGCCTTTTCAATTTCTTGAATAGCCTGGTGTACAACAGTTTGCATTAAGTCAACATTTTTTCCCATGTTGTTTTCAGCAATTTGAAAAAGTTCGCCCTCAGCCTTGTTTAAGACATCGAAAACATCATTTGTATCATCATAGGCGTCGCGAATTACTTCGCTACTCATTCTTATTAGTTCGCGTTTGATGTATTTCTCTGAAATTACTCTTGCGTGAAATTCAACGTGTGCGGTTGAGGCAATTCTGCTCGTCAACTGAGAAATATATGCTGCTCCGCCTGAAGCTTCTAATTCACCTTTTTGCTTCAATTTATTTGTAACAGTCAATAAGTCGATTGGACTTGAGCTTCCAAATAATTCGCGAATGGCATTGTAAATGAATTGGTGTTTTGGATCATAGAAGCTCTCTGGTTTCAGTATATCTATCGTATCTGTGACAGCATTTTTTTCTAACATCATGGCACCGAGAACAGCAATTTCCAAATCCACAGCTTGAGGAGGAATTTTACCGAGATCATTGACCAAGACTGATGCGTTACGCACTCTTGAAACGGGTTTTCTACTGTTTTCCGGTTGATTTTCCATATTCAAGCAAAGATAGGGATTCGAAACTCTTCTTTTATGATGGTTGAAAATTTCTTTCTCAAAAAGATGTTAAAGGTGGTTATGAACAATTGTTGAAATAGATTTTAAATGATTTTGACTATTACCAAAAGCACTTTAATTGAATGAACCTTTAACAAATTTAACTAATTGAACCTTTTGAACCTTTTGAACGCCTTGAACCCATTGAACTCTTGAACCAATTAAACTCTTGAACTCTTTGAACTTTTTAATCCTATTTTTACAGCATGAAACGTGAAGTTGTAAAAACTGCCGATGGTTCATTGACCATTCATATTCCTGAAATGAATGAGAATTATCATTCAGGGCATGGTGCGTTGCAAGAAGCGAAACATGTATTCATTCAACATGGACTTTTGGAATTCAAGGATAGGGAAGAGGTGGCTGTTTTTGAAATGGGATTTGGAACCGGTTTAAATGCATTGCTTACACTTGAAAATTGTTTATTGAAGGGGCACAGAGTAAAGTATACAGGCATCGAAGCTTTTCCCGTAGATATTGCAATGGCAAAGGCAATGAATTATGAATCGTCCGTCGATTCAAAAATTTCCGAGCAATTTGAAAAAATGCATATGTGCGGTTGGAACGAAGAGCATCAACTTACAGAGTTGTTTTCTTTTCAAAAATTGCATGAAAAGATTGAAAATTATATTCCAATCAATGAAACTTTTGATGTGATTTATTTTGATGCGTTCGGTCCAAGAGCGCAAGGAGAAATGTGGGATATTACCATATTAACCAAAATGCACAGGCTATTAAATCCGGGTGGACTTTTTGTTACTTATTGCGCAAAAGGTCAGCTTAAAAGAGATTTAAAATCTATTGGTTTTCGAGTCGAATCGTTGCCTGGTCCTCCAGGTAAAAGAGAAATGACAAGAGGATGGAAAGGAAATTAAGAATTAAATACACTTTACAATCCCATCGCGGTCAATGGATTCAAGTTTCAAGGTGCAAAATGTATTTACAAGATTTACGTCATACGGCATTTTTACCTTTACATAATTCTCTGTAAATCCATACATCATGCCTTCATCTTCTTCGTGTTCAAATAAAACAGTGCGCGATGTGCCCAATTGAGATTCATAAAAGGCTCGTTTTTTCTTTTCAGAAAGGATGTGTAGTTGTTTACTTCGTTCCTTTCGGACGCTCATTGGCACAGCATCCCCAAGTTTTACAGCCGAAGTATTTGCGCGTTCAGAGTAGGTGAATACATGCAGGTAGGAAATGTCAAGATCTTTGAGGAAATCTATGGTATCCAAAAATTCTTCATCAGTTTCTCCAGGAAACCCTACGATTACATCAACACCGATGCACGTGTCAGGCCGCAACTCCTTGATATAAGCAACACGTTCAGCATACAATTCACGAACATATTTTCTCCGCATTGCTTTGAGTAAACGGTCATTTCCGGATTGTAGCGGAATGTGAAAATGTGGTACAAAACGTTTCGCTTCATTCAAACTGAAATGAATGATTTCATTGCTTAATAAATTGGGCTCAATTGATGAAATTCGGTACCTGTCAATGCCTTCAACGTTGTCTAATTCTTTGATTAAACCCAAGAAATTTTCTTCTTCGTTGCCTTGTCCAAAATCTCCAATGTTTACGCCAGTCAAGACAACTTCTTTGATGTCCGTTTTTGCGATTTTTTCAGCTTCCAATACTGTTTCAGAGATCGTTGCATTTCTACTTTTACCGCGAGCCAGAGGAATCGTGCAGAACGTACAGAAATAATCACACCCGTCTTGCACTTTCAAAAAAGACCTGGTTCTGTCTCCAAACGAAAAAGCTGGAACGAATTCTTTGGTTTCTTTGATTGACGTATAGGCAAGTATGGCCTCTTCTTTTTTGGATTCCAACTGCTCAATGTGTTCGACCAAATTGAACTTTTCGTTCGCCCCTAACACTAGATCAACACCTTGGATCTTTCCAATTTCTTCGGGCTTCAATTGTGCATAACAACCAACAATAGCAACGAATGCATCAGGATTGATGTTCATTGCTTTTTTTACCAGTTGTTTACACTTTTTATCGGCATTTTCAGTAACTGAACAAGTATTGATAATATAAATGTCTGGGCGATCTTCAAAATCAACTTTAGCATAGCCTGCATCTCCAAATAACCGAGCTATGGTCGATGTTTCTGAGAAATTTAATTTACACCCCAAAGTGTAATAGGCTACTTTTTTGTATTGATTCATTGGAGCGTAAAATTAATGAGAAATTTTCAAAAGAAGTTCAAGGGTTCAATGGGTTCAAATAATGTTCAATAGGTTCAATAGGTTCAATAGGTTCAAGAGTTCAAAAGGTTCAATGGGTTCAAGGCGTTCAAAAGTTCAATTAGTTCAAGGGTTCAGTCTGTTCAAATGTTTAAATCGTCCAATTACAAACAATAATGTCATGAATCAAAAAAAATCTCATTTCATCGATTATGCTATTTTTGATATCCTAATTACTAGCGTAAATGAATTATCGACACCAAATAGATTATGAACTTTATGAAGATTGGCATGAGTTACAAGAAAGTGATGTGGCTTTAATTGAACAAGCCTATGCTTTCTGCGAGCAAGCTTATGCGCCATATAGCCAATTTAAAGTTGGTGCAGTTTTGCTTTTGGAAGATGGTTCAGTGGTGAAAGGAAACAATCAGGAAAATATGGCATATCCTTCAGGACTATGCGCTGAGCGAGTTGCTTTATTTTATGCAGGGGCAAATTTTCCATCTAAAAAGGTGAAAGCAATTTACATTGTAGCAAAAGGTAATCTAATAAATTCTGGTGATCTACTTTCACCTTGTGGAGGTTGTAGACAAGTAATGTTGGAAACTGAATTACGCCAAAAGTCTGATTTTAAAGTTGTCTTGGTTAGTCAGAACAATAAAACAATGGTGTTTTCAGCAGCAAAAGATCTTTTACCAATGGCGTTTGGATCAAAATAATCGGAATGAAATGGTTAGAAAATAAATGGTTTTGGCTAATTGGCTGCTTTGTTTTGTATGCGAATACATTGAATCATTCATACGCTGTTGATGATTTAATTGTTGTACAAAAAAATAGTTTAACTCAAAAAGGCATTGAGGCAATTCCTGAAATTTTTTCACATAGTTATTTGTTTGGATACGATGGCAGAGAAGATGAGTCATACCGACCAATCACCCTAACTACTTTTGCCATTGAACGCTCTTTATTTAATGCCTCACCAAGAGGTTCACATTTTATACAAGTCGCTCTCTATGCTCTTTTTGTTTGGGTAACCTTTTGTTATTTACGGTTGTTATTTGGCGAAAATCGTTTAAAGATTGCAGCCATTATTTGCGTGCTTTTTGTGTTGCATCCTATTCATACGGAAGTGGTTGCAAACATAAAGAGTCGTGATGAGCTGCTCAGTGCATTGTTTTTGTTTTCTGCGCTTTTGTTTTATACCAAATTTTTAAGGTCTGAATTGAATGGGAATTTGATGTTGTCCTTACTTTTCTTTTTCATTGCAATGCTTTCCAAAGAAACAGCTGTATTGGGGATTCTACTTTTTCCTGCAACTCATTATTTTGCATTTAAAGGCGCTCCGATGCTCGTCCTAAAAAGGAGTGCTGTTTTTTTATCTCCATTTGTGTTGTATTTTGGATTGAGATCTATTGTTCTTTCTGATGTTTTAATCGAAACTCCGATTGATCCTGTAGCTAATTCATTGGCTTTGGCAAATGGCTTTGGTGAACAATTGGCAAGTAACTTTGCAATTTTCGCTAAATACATTCAACTCGCAATTTTTCCAATTCATTTAAGTTGGGATTATTCCGTCTCACAATTACCGTTATTGAATTTTGGAAGTTTATCAGCGATTGCAGGTGTTGTTTCTGCATTAATATTAATTGGATTGCTCATTTTTGGCGTTCTACGTCGCCGGCTGATAGGTTATGGGGCTTTAGTATTTCTTGCGACGTTCGTGTTAACGTCCAATTTTTTCTTTTTAATTAATTGTCCTTTGGGAGAGCGCTTCCTTTTTATGCCCGTTCTGGGTATCTTGATTATTCTAGTCTTAGGATTTGAACGATTGGCAATTTCAATCAATAAAAACTATTCAATAGCTTTTTTTGCAGTTATATGCATCTATTATGCTGGAAGAACAGTCATTCGAAATGCCGATTGGAAGAATAATCAAACAATTTATGAGTCCGCATTAACTGTTGCGCCTAAGAGTGTTAAAGTCCATTTTAATTTAGCAACAGAATACCTAGAGCAGGGTGTGGGAGCATCTTCAGTAGTAGAGAAAAGAGCGTTATTTGAAAAAGCAATTACACATTTCAATGCTGCCGAAAAGATCTATCCCGCTTATTCCTTAATTTATGAAAATTCTGGTTTTGTCTATTCTGAATTAGCGAAAATAGCTGTTACTAAAGCCGAAACAATTACTTTTTTTTCAAAAGGATTACATGAATTAAGTAGAGGGATCGATGAATTCAAATTTCAGAAACCCAATCTTTATCAAAATAAATATTACATCCTTGAACAATTGATGCAGTTGGCAGAAAATGAAGCGACGAAGAAAAAGTGGCAGACTGAAATGATTCGAACTGCTTCAACACGCCCCGATAAAACGGCAGACGATCTCTTTAGAATAGCATTTTATTTGAAGGAACAGGGACAAGACGTTCAAGGTGTTTATGCTGCAATAGAACTCGTCAAAAAGTACCCCGAAAAATCACCTTATTTATTGGAGTATTCGGAAGTGTTATTTAAAAAAAGTGGTTTTGATTTAAGTTTAAAATTAATTTCAGCATATATTGAGGCTAATCCTTCAGATTTATCAGCAAAATCAAACAAAGGCATGTTACTTGAAATCTTAGGAAAAAAAGAAGAAGCCTTCAAGTTGTATGAC
Organism: Crocinitomicaceae bacterium; assembly: GCA_044341975.1. Classification (GTDB taxonomy): domain Bacteria; phylum Bacteroidota; class Bacteroidia; order Flavobacteriales_D; family Crocinitomicaceae; genus M0103. The sequence goes on along the minus strand of JBIIQP010000037.1, from coordinate 5,188 downwards.
GAAATCCTAAAACAGGATCCAAATCAACAGCATACACGACAATTGTATGAAAAATTGAAGCAACAAATTTGATTTTCTCGGACTCTTTATACTTTGTTCGTTAGATTTCCAACAAATTTGCCTTAATAACATTTTAGATTCATTGAAAAAGCGTGGTGCGACAAGTTTGAGTTTTTTCTATATTTGTTGTTTGAATTTAAATAGTCAATAAAATGGCGGTAAAATCTGCGAAACAACCTACCAAGACAACCAAAAAAGCGGCTGCATCCGGTAAGACAAAATTCTCAAAAGAGACTTATGTAAAGTGGTATAAGGACATGCTGCTGATTCGTCGTTTTGAAGAAAAAACGGGACAGTTGTACATTCAACAAAAATTTGGTGGGTTTTGTCACCTTTACATTGGGCAGGAGGCAATTGTAGCAGGTACAGCAAGTGCTTGTAGAGCAGGAGATAAGCACATGACTGCATACCGCGATCATGCCCATCCGATTGCTTTAGGAACAGACCCTCGTGTTTTAATGGCCGAACTTTATGGACGTGCAACAGGATGTTCGAAAGGTAAGGGAGGTTCGATGCACTTCTTTGACAAGGAAAAGAATTTCATGGGTGGACACGGAATTGTTGGCGCTCAGATTGCTATGGGTGCTGGTGTTGCCTTCGCTGAGAAATATAATGGAACAGATAATGTTGCATTTGTATCTATGGGTGATGGAGCAGTTCGTCAAGGAGCTTTGCATGAAACCTTCAATATGGCAATGATTTGGAAATTGCCGGTTATTTTCATAATTGAGAATAACAACTATGCAATGGGTACTTCTGTGACAAGAACAACGAATGTAACTGATTTATCGAAAATTGGCCTTTCATATGAAATGCCATCAAAGATTGTAAATGGAATGTCTCCAGAAGCAGTGCATGAGTCTATTGAAGAAGCGTGCGACAGAGCAAGAAGAGGCGATGGGCCAACATTATTAGACATCAGAACATATCGTTACAAAGGCCACTCAATGTCTGATCCTCAAAAATATCGTACAAAAGATGAAGTGGCTGAATGGATGGAACAAGATCCAATCGAACATTGCTTAAGAGTGATTAAAGAAAATAAATGGCTGTCAGACAAAGAGGTGGAAGAAATCATCAATTGGGTGAAGAAAGAAGTTGAAGAGTCGGTAGAATTTGCTGAAACATCTCCATATCCTGAAGCTCATGAATTATATGAAGATGTCTATACACAAACTGACTATCCTTATATTAAAGAGTATTAAGCAGCTAGAGTCAAGAACTAAGAAATAAGATATTTAAAAAAAACAAAGAGATGGCTGAGATAATTTACATGCCGAAGTTGAGTGATACCATGACAGAAGGGGTAGTAGCTGAATGGACAAAAAAAGTGGGTGATAAGGTTGCTTCAGGTGAAGTGCTAGCTGAAATCGAAACTGACAAGGCTACGATGGAGTTTGAGTCTTTTTTTGATGGTGTACTTTTGCACATTGGAGTTGAAAAAGGAAAAGCAGCGCCTGTTAATGCTGTTTTGGCAATTATCGGTAAGGAAGGTGAAGACATTTCAGCTTTGTTGGCTGGTGCAAACACACCGCAACCTGCCGCAGAAGCAGTTGCGCCAGATCCAGCTCCAACAACTCAACCAACACCAGTTGCTCAACCAATTGCACCTGCAGCACCAACCCCAACACCTCAACCAGCGCCAGTTGCTGCTTCTAATGCTTCTGGACGAGTGATCGCATCTCCCTTGGCAAAGAAATTGGCTGAGGAAAAAGGAATTAACATTGCTACGGTTGCAGGTACAGGAGAAGCTGGAAGAATCGTGAAGCGCGATGTCGATCATTATGTTCCTTACACGCCAGCTCAACAAACATTTAATGCAGCTCCGGCAGGCGTAGAATCTTATACGGAAGAGAATGTTTCTCAGATGCGTAAGACGATAGCTCGTCGATTAGCAGAAAGCAAATTTACGGCTCCTCATTTTTATTTGACATTGGATATCGACATGGATAGTGCAATAAAAGCACGTAAATCGATGAATCAAATGGATGGGGTGAAAGTTTCTTTTAATGATATGGTCGTGAAAGCAGTAGCTATGTCTTTGAAACAACATCCTACAATCAATAGTTCTTGGTTGGGGGATGTGATTCGCCGCAATCACCATGTACATATTGGAATCGCTGTTGCAGTTGATGAAGGTTTGTTGGTTCCTGTCGTTCGTTTCGCTGATACAAAAGGATTGACACAAATTGGTGCAGAGGTAAAAGACTTTGCGCAAAAAGCAAAAGATAAAAAGTTGCAACCTTCTGATTGGGAAGGGAATACATTTACGATTTCCAATTTAGGAATGTTCGGAATAGAAGCGTTTACGGCTATAGTTAATCCTCCCGATAGTTGTATTCTTGCAGTGGGTGGAATTAAAGAAGTTCCAGTTGTGAAAAATGGTCAGGTCGTTCCAGGAAATGTTATGAAAGTGACATTGTCTTGTGATCACAGAGTTGTTGATGGTGCTTCAGGATCGGCATTTTTGCAAACATTCAAAAATTACATGGAGAATCCTGTTAATATGTTGCTGTAATTCAACTAACAGTTCCAAAAAATAGAAAATCCCGGTTATCCGGGATTTTTTTTGAACATTTGAATTAAGAGTTTAAATTTAATTTAGTTTGAATCGGTATTTATTCTGAACGTAAAATATTTCTGCGAAAAATAACTTATAATTACCGTAACCACAGAAACTAGCATGTTAGAAATGGTAGGATAGAAGCCAACGTGTTCAACGAGTAACTTTAAACCGAGGTAATTGATAGCAAGGTTGATGAAAAAAACAATACCATACCTTACCAATTGAACCCTTCCGCGAATTTCTGAAACCGAAAATGTCACGTATTTCTGCATCAAAAAGCCTGTAACTAGGACAATTGGGAATTTCAATCCCAAGGTAGCAATATGTGAACTGACCACCACAAATCCTAAGTCGACCATTTGTTGACGCAACACAAAATTGTAAAGAATAAAATACAATATCCAATCAAATACCAGCGTCATTGAACCAGTAGCTCCGTATCGAAAAAATTGTTCTGAAAAATAAGGTTTGAATGGGGGATAGAAGAAATCGATAAATTTCCTAACAAAGCCTCCAATCTTCTCTAGTTGATGTTCAGTTCGTATTTTAATTGGCCCGAGGATGACAAGTGTTTTTAAGTGGTTCGTAATTAGCGCCTGCAATGCAAAGATACAATGCTTTTAGTTTTTTTCATTTATCTTTTTCCAAGTTGAGAACATTGCTTCCTGCTTTGGTCGATCTGATTCAATCTCACGCAATGGCTCACATTCTTTAAGTGTATCATAACATTCCTTAGGTAATGCTTGATAAAGTGCAGTGCCTTTTGTTTTCCAAGCAATCATTTCGTTGGTCACTTCTTTTACAATTTTAGCAGGGTTACCAACAACAACGCTTCTTTTTGGAATAGTCATTTTACCAGGCACGAAGCACAATGCTCCAATGATACATTCCTCTTCAATCGTGACATCATCCATAATTACACTGTTCATACCGATCAAACAATTTTCGCCAATTGTACCGCCATGAATGATTGCACCATGACCTATGTGAGCGCCTTTTTTTAGTGTAACAGTTGTACCAGGAAACATATGAATGGTGCAGTTTTCTTGTACGTTGCAACCATCTTCAATGATGATTTGTCCCCAATCTCCGCGTAAAGCAGCGCCAGGGCCAATATAAACGTTTTCACCAATAATTACATTTCCTGTAACAGAAGCAAGCGGATGCACGAAGCTACTCGCTTTAACTACTGGTTTAAAACCATTGAATTCATAGATTGCCATTACTCTTTAGTAGATTTTTTGGAATTTAATCTGAAATTCGCACCAAACACAATGTTGTATTGCGAGAACCAGAAATGTTGATCGGCGCGGTCTGATTTGTTCATTGTTGTGCGAATATCGGGCATATTAATGAAGCCGCCTTTCCATTCAGATTGAATAAAGAAGTGTTTGAAAAATGTCGCACTCAGTGCTAAAACAATTCCAGAACCATAACCAGCAATATGGAATTCATCATAACGGGCATTGTTCAGTAAAGTGGTGTTGGTTCTTGGTATTAATACTCCAATTCCAATTCCTTCATTGGCTGACAAACTAAAGTTTTTACGGCCAAAAAGAACATCAAAGCGACGGATTTCAATGTTTTCGTAATTCAACCCATCGGTATGTTCAAACAGCAAAAAATCGGGTGAAAGATTGATAGTATCATTTGTATAGGTACCATCGTAAATTGTTCCTGAATTACTGATTTTACCATCGATGCCAACGTTTTGATAGTTTCCATCAATGTAATTCTGCATGACATATTTCATGTGATCGGCTCCAATCGAAAGTTGATAATTGTCGCGAAGAAAATAACCAAAACGAAAGTTATACTGCGGAATAGTAAGTTTGGTTGGTGAAAAATAGGTTTTAAAATTAAATGGTGATTGCCTGTCTTTGGCTATGACATTTTGAAGTGTAAAATCATAATCACTTCCTTTAAAATGAATATCAGAAGTTGTATAAGCCGAACGGTTCCATCCCCAATAAACAAAAAAGTTACCTTTTTTATAATAATTGTCTGTTACTCTCTGAGCATTTAATGAAAATGCTAGTAAGAAAAGCAAAGAATAGATGAATGTTTTCAAATCATGTGTCGTTTATTCGAGACGAATTTAATGATAAGTTGACGTATTTCTTGTGTTTAACACTATTCGAAGTGCTTATTTATAAATATTAAGGATTGAAACTTTCCTCCAATGCTGTTTCCATTGTTTCCATAAAGGCTTCTACTGGTTGTGCTCCTGAAAGTGCATATTTTCTATCAAAAACAAAAAATGGCACGCCGCGAACTCCAATTTGTTGCGCTTCGTTTAGATCTTTCTGCACGTCTTCACTGAATAAATCAGAATTTAATAGTTCGGTTAATTCATTCTCTTGCAATCCGATAATTTTTCCAATTTCAAATAGATGCTCTTTTGAGGCGATGTCTTTTCCATCTGTGAAGTATGCTTTGAATAACTCTTCTTCCATTTGATCACCCAGAGATTTCGTTTTGGCCAATTGAATAAGGCGGTGTGCATCAAATGAATTACCAACTATAGCGCGATCAAAATTGTATGTTAAACCTGCATTTTTA
>JBIIQP010000036.1:0-19002 GCA_044341975.1 Crocinitomicaceae bacterium | reverse complement strand
ATCTCTTTCACACTTTGCACAGGCTGAAAATAGAAAATGCACTGAATAAAAAGAAATTCTTGCGAATTTAAGTTTACTTTTGAAACGCAATTTAAGGGGATGTAGCTCAGTTGGCTAGAGCGCTTGACTGGCAGTCAAGAGGTCGTGGGTTCGAATCCCATCTTCTCCACATCAACAGAATTAGAGTGAGTGACATTTTCACCACTCTTAATCCTTTAGAGGAAGAAATATAACCAATACCTTCACATTTTTTGTTTTCGTTAAATAAATTAACTTTGTGTCCAAATTTTAACAATGAAAACGACACTACTTATCTTATCCATCATCCTTTTTGCGAATCTTTTTGCACAAAATGTAAGCATTCCGGATGCTAACTTTAAAACCTACCTTATCAACAACACGCTCATTAACACTAATGGAGACAATGAAATTCAGGTAAGTGAGGCAACCTCCTACACCCAAAGTGTTTATTGCCCAAGTCTTGGAATAACAGATCTTACTGGAATCGAAGCCTTTACGAATATTACAGAACTTTACTGCGGATTCAATCAGCTAACGTCACTTGATGTTTCTCAGAACACCGCATTGGTATATCTCTATTGCTATTCCAATCAACTAACATGTCTGAATGTTAAAAATGGCAACAACCAGAACTTTATTTTCTTTAATGGCGGAAGCAACCCCGACCTTCAGTGCATTCAAGTTGATAATGCCGCGTATTCTAGCACCAACTGGACCTATATTGATCCGACTGCAACATTCAATGAGAATTGCCCTTCTGACTGCGGAACATCGGTTGCAGGTATAAACGAATTGAAAAGCTCCAAATCCATCTTAAAGATCCTAGATCTACTGGGAAGAGAAACTACTTTCAAAACCAACACCCCGCTTATCCTCATCTATGACAATGGGAGTATTGAGAAAGTGTTTGGTGCGGATTACTAGGCTTATTTTTATTAGGCTTGAAGTTTAAGGCATTAAAAGTTTAAAATCCAACAATGCTGGGACTAGATGATATAAATGGGCTCGGTAAATCCGAATAAAATAACCTCATTGATACCAATGCTTTTTTTGTGATTTTTATGTCGGATAAAATTGAGAATCAATTATCCGGCTCCACATGGATGAGCACATGACCCAATTCGATAATTTCTTGTCGAAGGGTATCTTTTAATTTATGTGCAAGATCATGCCCATCTTTTACTGAAATGGCGCCATTTACGACCGCATGAAGGTCGATATGGTATTTCATTCCAGCCTTCCGAATGAAACATTTTTCAGTTGTTACAATCCCTTCAACTGATGCGGAAATTTCTCGAATTCGAAGCTCCAAATCCGCATAACGGTGCTCATCCATGATCTCACCCAATGCTGGACGAAAGATCTTGTAACAATTGAATAAGATGAAGCCTGAAGCAAAAAGAGCTGCCCAATCATCTGCCGATTCATAGCCTTTACCCATATAGACTGCAATGGAAATTCCAATAAACGCCGCAATAGAAGTAACCGCATCGCTGCGATGGTGCCAGGCGTCTGCTTCAAGCGATGAACTGTTGGTTTCTTTGCTTTTTTTCAAGACCAATCGAAATGAAATTTCTTTCCAGACTATGATTATTCCTAAAATAATCAGCGTCCAAGATGCCGGCAGATCATGCTTTCTACCAATATTGTGAAAACTTTCATAAGCAATTACTGTTGCAGAAGTAATCAAAAATCCCACCACAATAAATGTAATCAAAGGCTCCGCCCTACCATGGCCGTAAGGATGATTATCATCTGCTGGTTTATTGGCATACTTCAACCCAAACAGCACAAGTATGGAAGCAAAAATATCTGCTGTTGACTCAATCGCATCGGCAATGAGTGCGTATGAATTCCCTAATACTCCAGCAATTGCCTTTACAATTGCTAAGCACGTACTTCCCAGCATGCTGAAAACAACGGTTCGAATGGCAGTTTTTTCTTGATTCAACAAAACAAACTGGATAAGGAAAATAGTAAACTTCGAGAATTCTTAAAGTACAAATTCATATTTTCTGCAGTTAACGAATAATCTTCGATTGAATATTGATGATCCGATCAAAAGCTTCACGTAATAGTTGTTCAGATGTTGCGTAACAAATTCTGATATGTCCTTCTGACTGTTGCTCAAACCATTCCTTTCCTCCAGGAACCAATGCTACTCTGGCTTGCTGATGAATAACCTGGACAAGTTCATCCGCTTTCAAGTCCGTATTTTTGATTTTTGGAAAAGCGAGATACGTGGCATCCGGTTCAACGGAAGATAGAAATTCCGCTTTATTGATGAAATCCAATGTCATCGATCGCATTTTTATCAAATGCAACTTAAATTCTTCTAACCAATACCCTGCTTTTGAAAAAGCTGCAGCACCAGCCATTTGCGAAAGACCAGAAATACCAAATGCTGTCGATTGATGCCCTGAATATTTGAATATTGAATCAAATACCTGTTGATTGGGACAAATCACATACCCAATTCTAAGTCCTGCCAGTCCAAAATTCTTTGAAAGGCCGGAAACAACTATTTTTTTTGAATAATCAACTAATTCCTTATTCAATATACTTTTTGTTGGTTCACCAAAACTAATATCCGCCCAAATCTCGTCAGAGACAATCCATAACTGATGCTTTTCAGCTAAAATGATCAAGTCATTTAAAAAATCTGTTGGCAGTTTTTTACCGATTGGATTGTTGGGATTACAAATAAAAATAGCCTTGGTTCGATCGTCTATTAAGTCCTCAAGTACATCAATTGATTGCCAAGCTGTATTTTCGTCAATTGGACACGTGCGAACTTCTGCACCAGCGGCTTCAATCGATTTGCGAAAGAGAAAATCTACAGGATCTGGAATTATTGCATTATCTCCAGGCTCAAGAATGGTGTCTGCGGCAATGAAAAGTCCATGAGCAGCGCTGTTCACAGGTAAAATATGTTGAGGTTCACAAATGGCATTGTAACGCTCAGAATACCATTGTGCAATGGCCAATTTAAAATCCATGAGTCCTTCAGGTGGACAATAAGAAAAATATCCGTCAGAACAGTAGTGATTAATTGCCTCTCTGATCTCTGATGCGACAGGAAAATCAGGATCTGCTGCCGTCAAAGGAATAACATCCTCTTCCAAGGTCGCCCAACGGTAATTAAATGCTTTTCTTCGCAGACTCTCTATGTCTACTTTGTCATTCGAAAAATTATCCATTTTATCTTATCAATGAATACTCAATGGTAATTTAAAATTCTTGTTGGCTGAAAGATCATGAAAATCAGCAGCCAATAAATCACCCTCTTTTATATAATGTGCAATTACATCTTTACGAAGATCATAAAATTCTTGGAAAATCTCTTCAAGTGACTCATTTTCTGATTTATTTGACAATAAAGAAACCATTATCGCGGCATCCTCCAAGGCAGAATTCGCACCCTGACTGGTTAATGCCAAAAGTGGATGCGCTGCATCACCCAATAAAACTGCATTTTTATCATGAAATTTTGGAAGTAAGTCCATTCGTTTTGAAGTCCAAAGAAAGGCATTATTGAAATCCGATGCTTCTATAATTTGCTGCACGTAATCTGGAAATCCATCAGCTGATTGAAGTGAGAATTTCTTCAATGTTTCTACTTCTGAATCTTCAATTGGATCTAAGTCGTTATTGAATTGTAAAAACCATATGTAATTGTCGTTGCCAAGTGGAATAAACCCTATTCCTTTTCCAGTATCTATATTGATTACTTTTAAAAATAAATCCTTTTGCATCTTCAGTCCAGGAACATTTACGAGGCATACGATCTCTCGCTCATGCACTTCGGTTAGTTCAATAGCTGGAAACAATTGTTTACGAATTTTTGACTTGATGCCATCTGTTACAAATAACATATCTGTATGGGTGGTAGAACCGTCTTTAAATGCTGCTTGGTTCAATCCATTCGAATCAATTAGTTTCACGCATTCCTTTTCTACAACTTCATTTGACTGATTTTCTAAAATATTGCAGAGATCCACCCTGCTTATAGCGACGCAATCATTCAATGTTTTCTCAAAAATGGGTGTTCCATCCGGACGTATTGCTCTAAAAAAATTAATTGGATTCCCCTTTTTATAGAGTGCTGGTTTACATCCAATGGAATCCAATGCCTCAATTCCATTTTGCAATAACAAAAAGCCAATGCCGCCTGTCAGCAGCTTACCCTTTCGCTCATAAGTCACCGCTTTCATAGTTGAAATTGTAAGTGCTGAAGATAAAAATGAACCGCAAATTCCCCCACCGATAATTGCTGAGGTTGAATTTACATTTGCCTTTTTATATCGATAGGGTGTTTGATTCCATTTCCAATAATTCGTCGTGCCATATTTTTCCTTAATTAACAGCCCGTCATTGTATGCTTTATCGATTACTTTTTGAATACTCATCTCCTTTTGACCGGATAAAACAATCAACTCGCTTATCGTGAGCAACTCATATTTCTTGAGAATGTCAAGCGGATTTACGAGACTATTTTTTTTCAAAATTTTTCCGTCGGTTAATTCATTCAAATAACCTTCAAGTTTACTTAGCACTTCATAAAAGGAATTATAACTCGGAATATCTAGTAAAGTCCTTCTTTCACCAGACGAATTTTCAATCACGAAACTTGGAAAAAAATGAACTTTATCTTTTTTTCTTTCCGCGAGTTGAGAAAGAAATTTATTCTTTGCTTCTCCACTGTTTAAATCGATTCTGAATTTTTTAAAATCGATTTTGGATAACATCGCACATGTGTTAATCAATGCTTGTTCATTCGGATCCTTGCCCAAGAGGAACACAAAATCTCGAATAAATTTCAGAAAAACAAATGCTTTATCAGTAGATTGCATTTGGATTGCACAAAACGCTTCACTAACTAGATAAGATGATTTTATTGGTGAAAACTTCCAAACATCAGATTCAAGATGAATGCCATGCTTATTGGATTCTTTCAGCCATAATTGCTCTAAATAATCGGAATTACTTTTTTCAGGTTCAATTTGACGAAGGGTATCCCAATCTTCCAACAATCCACCCATTCTTATTTCAAAATCAATAAAAAAGGAATATTCGCTTAAAAATTTATTGAGGTAAGGCTCAAACGCCCAACACGTGGAACAAATAGGATCTGTATAATACACAACCCTGATTTTTTCAAATCCGAGATTCATCGTAGTAGTCGAAATGTTTCAACTTAAAGTTAGGAAATAAAATTGAATCGAACCTACTATTTCAGTCTAGAATTTAGAAAAAAACTCCCACAATTCATCTTTTGGAACAGGTGCCGTAAGTTTTACAACTTCCTTATTCGTGGGATGAATAAACTCAATTGACCTAGCATGCAAGGAGATAGACGCATCCTTGTTCGGGCGTTTTGCACCATATTTAACATCCCCACGAATTGGAAATCCAATCGTTGAAAGTTGACAACGAATTTGATGATGCCTGCCCGTTTCAAGCGTGACCTCTAATAAATGATAATTATCTGAAGAAGCTATCTTTTGGTAATGCAAAACAGCCTTTTTAGATCCCGGCGACTCCACTTTTGAAGCATATGACTTGTTTTGCTTCTCATTCTTTTTGAGATAATGTTCCAAACTACCACTTACAATTTCACCCTTATTCTCAACGATAGCCCAGTAAATCTTGTTGGTTTCTTTCTCACGAAATTGCTTGTTCAAACGCTCCAAAGCCTTGCTAGTTCTTGCAAAAACAACAGCACCTGAGGTTGGTCGATCCAAACGGTGCACAACGCCACAAAAAACATTACCAGGTTTTTGGTATTTTTCTTTTAAATACGCCTTTATTTTATCAGGCAACGTTTCATCACCTGTCTTATCCCCCTGCACAATGTCAGATGCATTTTTGTTAATCACAATAACGTGATTGTCTTCAAAAAGTATAGCGAGAGAAGCTGGTGAGGTCAAGGGGTTCAAGGAGTTCAAGGGTTCAAAACGTTCAAAAGTTCAATGCGTTCAAGAGTTCAAGAGTTCAATGTGTTCAAGGGTTCAAAAGTTCAAGAGGTTCAAGAGGTTCAATGTGTTCAATGGGTTCAATGGGTTCAAATTTGAAAATCTGCAATCTGCAATCTGTAATCTACAATTTGTAATCTGTAATACATAATTAACCATCAATACTGCTCCTTCTCATTCGGAAAATCTCCTGATTGGACATCTTTAATATAGGCTTTGAAAGAATTCATCATCTGGTCGTAAAGATTGTTGTATTTTCTTAAGAATCGTGGACTAAATTCATTGTTGATTCCCAACATGTCGTGCACCACCAAGACCTGTCCGTCTACTCCACTTCCAGCGCCAATCCCGATAATTGGAATTGTTACACTTGAAGCAACTTTCGCCGCAAGTTTTGCAGGTATTTTTTCAAGTACAATCGCAAAACAACCAGCCTCTTCCAAGGCTTTTGCATCTGCCAGTAAACGTTCCGCCTCTTCCTCTTCTTTAGCACGAACCACATAGGTGCCAAATTTATAAATTGACTGAGGAGTTAAGCCCAAATGCCCCATTACAGGAATTCCGGCCGTAAGTATTCGTTTAATCGATTCAATAATTTCTAGTCCACCTTCCAATTTCACAGCATGTCCACCTGATTCTTTCATGATACGAATGGCACTAGACAAAGCTTCTTTTGAATTCCCCTGATAGGAACCAAACGGTAAATCAACGACAATTAATGCCCTATTAACTGCTCTCACAACAGATGACGCGTGATAAATCATTTGATCGAGTGTAATCGGTAACGTTGTTTCATGTCCTGCCATCACATTTGAAGCCGAATCACCAACTAAAATCACATCAATACCTGACTCATCAATGATTCGTGCCATCGAGAAATCGTAACCTGTAAGCATTGAGATCTTCTCCCCCCCATTTTTCATTTCTTGAAGGGTGTGCGTTGTGACCTTTTTTACATTCTTGTGAACTGACATCAGTAGAAATTTTAAGTTGACAAATGTAGGAAAGATTCCCTAAGGGTTTTCTTTGACCTTCCCAATATGAAAAATCGCATCTCCTTTGTAGACTATTGGCGACTCGTTCAAACAAATGATATAACCTGATTGACTGGCCTTCACTTTCTTCTCATATTTCCCAAAAGGATCTGTCACAATTCCGATAACTTCCCCTTTCTGAACAGAAGAACCATTTATGATCAAGGCTTGAAACATTCCTGAACTTGGTGCTCGCATCCATTTACTTTCAGCTAAAAATACAGGCTCACGGTCTTTCGAAATATCAATCTTAAAGGATCGCATGCCCAAATGTCCAAGCAGACGTTTTACACCATTTAATCCCTCTTCAACAATAGACTCTTCAATGCTATTTGTTTTACCACCCTCAAAAAGAAGTAGTTTCTTTCCTTTCTTAAAAAGAGATTCTCGGATCGTTTTTGAAATATAGTTGGAATGTAAAATGAACGGTGGGTTGAAAATTTTTGCCAATTCCACACTTTCATTGTCATCGAATACACATCTTATCTGAGGGAAATTATTTCGCTGTGCGGATCCCGTATGAAAATCAACTACGTAATCAACATGCGGAGCAATTTCCTTCATGAAATGAAATGCAAACTGTGAAGCCAGTGACCCAGATTCGCTTCCGGGAAAACTGCGATTCAAATCGCGACCATCTGGCAATTCCCTTTTCACGTTGAGAAAACCGAATATATTGAATACAGGAAGACAGATTATGGTGCCAATTGTAGGCTTATTAAAGCCCTTTCGAAGCACCCGGCGAATGATTTCTACACCATTTATTTCATCACCATGTAAACCTGCCATAAGCAACACAGTTGGACCATCGACTTTCGCTCTTTCAACGATAACAGGAACAAGGATTGGAGTTCTTGTATGCAATCGTGCAACATCGAGATTCAATTGTTCGCTTTTTCCTGGAAGGATTTCCTTTCCAAGAATAACAAATTTCTTTGGTGCTACCGCCATCTATCTTTTTACATTTTTTTCGATGTACTGAATAATCTTACCTGCAATATCTTCTTTGGTAGTTTTCTCTATTCCTTCCAAACCAGGCGATGAATTAACTTCCAAAACCAACGGTCCACGAGCTGACTGCAACATATCAACTCCTGCTATGCCTAATCCAACAGCCTTGGCTGCAAGAATTGCCGTATATTTTTCCTCAACCGTAAGCTCAATAATTTGGGAACTCCCCCCTCTGTGCAGATTGGAACGAAACTCACCCGGTTTTCCCTGACGCTTCATTGCACCAACCACTTCCCCATCCACTACAAAAGCTCTGATGTCCGCACCTTTTGCTTCTTTCACGAATTCTTGCACAATAACTCTTGCACGCAAACCATTGAATGCCTCTAAAACTGATTGAGCAGCATTTTGATTTTCTGCTAAAACAACTCCTAAACCTTGGGTTCCTTCCAATAATTTCAAGACAACTGGCGCACCACCTGCAGATTCCACTACATGTTCTACATTTCTTGAGTAATTCGTGAAGACTGTTTTCGGTAAACCAATTCCCTCTTTTGAAAGAACTTGTAAACAACGTAACTTATCTCTTGAATGCACAATGCCTCGCGAACTTACTGCAGAGAAAACATTCATCATTTCAAATTGTCGAACCACGGCAGTCCCATAAAATGTAACGGATGCGCCAATCCTAGGAATAACTGCATCAAAACCTGTGAGGTATTCTCCTCCGAAATAAAGTGAAGGGCCTTGCTGTTCAATTTCTATGTTGCACCGAAGGTGATCAACTACATGTGCTTCGTGACCTCTTTCGATTGCCGCCTCAATTAAGCGTCGTGTAGAGTATAAATTTGCATTTCTGGAGAGTACTGCTATTTTCATTTTATTCTATTTTTCTTTTTGGAAACATTTACCAATGCTGTGTCTACAACAAATCGTTTGTTCAATAATTTTCTTCCTATGAGTATGGGATATTTCATGCCATTTCTTTGCGTCAAAGAAAAATCCGTTTCTATTAGTTTTCCGAGCATGAGAATCTTCATACGAATGAAATAGCGCAATTGTTCTTGTCCTGTGGAACTTTTCACTTTTTTCATTTTGAACGCCTCAAAATAGATTGGGATCCCTGTATATTGCGGATGACCAATATCCAAAAACACTACTCTCAGCTGAGATTTACCCTCTTTCCATTCCTCTGCGCATTCACACACATGAATACTGGAAGTATAAGCTCCTGTATCTATTTTCACATCCAACCCCGATAAATGAATTTCAGGAAAATCTGCGATCTCTCTTCTGCCAATTGTCAATTTTTCCATTGAAACACCTGTCATACGTGCACTTTATAAAGTAAAACTATTAAATTTGTGCTTGTTAATTCAATTTTCTAGCTGAAATTGAACTACATTGAAATTTTTACAAAATAATTATCGGATAAATAATTTGTTTGATGTTTTTTTTGTAATATTGCACCCCGTTTTAAGCGGAAGAACAGAAAATAACAGTCATGGATATTATCAGAGAAATACAGAGCGAGCTTGTTGAATTGAAGGAATTCCCAAAGTTCGGAGCAGGAGACACGGTAACTGTTTCTTACAAAATTAAAGAAGGAAACAAGGAGCGTATCCAGCAATTTCAAGGTGTTGTTTTGCAGCGTCGTGGAAGCGGAGCTACAGAAACTTTCACTGTTCGTAAAATGTCAGGTAACGTTGGTGTTGAAAGAATTTTCCCAATAGCGTCTCCATTTATTGATGCAATCGCTGTAAACAAGAGAGGTTCTGTTCGTCGCGCAAGAATTTTCTACTTCAGAGAAAGAACTGGAAAATCAGCACGTATCAAAGAAAAAAGAAGTTTCACACACTAAGATATTCGAATCTTTTTCGAACAAGGCTTTCTCGATGGGAAAGCCTTTTTTATTTTTGGTATTGTGGCAAAACAAACCAAAAAGAAAAAACCAACTTCTAAAAAAAGACGACCTGAAAAAATGTACATTCAGTCGGTAGTTGCCTTGTTTATTATTGTTGCTGCAATTGCCGGTTACCTTTATGTGCGAAATAAAATTCGAGAAGCCAGAATTGAAGTGGCCAAAGAAAAAGTGATTCGCACGATACCCTATGGATTCTCATCATTCGGAATAGATATCTCACATCACCAAGGAGAAATTGATTGGGAAAAACTTATGAAATCAGAGCACTACGACACTGTGATCCATTTTGTCTATTGTAAGGCCACTGAAGGAACAGATTTTTTAGACACGAAGTGGTATCAAAATCGAAAAGAACTGCGGAGATTAAAAATCCCTCATGGTGCGTACCATTACTTCAGAAATAGTGATCCAATTCTTCAAGCTGAACATTTTTTACGTCACTGGATAAAAAAAGATGGAGACCTACCTCCTGTTCTAGATGTTGAATACGAATGCTTCGACAATCCTGATTTACATAAGAACATGGATATCTGGTTAAATATTGTGGAATATGAAACAGGAATGCGTCCCGTTATATACACGTCACTTCACATGTATGAAACAAAATTTCCAGAACATTTCAAGGATCATAAATTTTGGATTGCAGCCTATAGCAGACAACCCGATTGTTTAGACGATGAAAGAATAATTCATTGGCAATTTACTGATCGAGGCGAATTACCGAGAATGAAAAGACGCGTTGATATGAACGTTTCAAAAATTTTAATTCAGTGATCAAAGTTTCTCGATCACAAAATCAGTTCTTCTGTTCTTTGCTCTATTTGTATCTGACGTATTAGCGACTTTTGGTTTGGTCTCGCCATACCCCTTCGCGGACAATCTATCTTCTGTAATTCCTTGAGAGATGAGGTAATCTTTCACACCTTTCGCACGACTTTCTGACAGTGTTAAATTCAAGGCATCATCTCCCTGATCATCCGTATGTCCTTGAATCGCAACTTGGATTGTTGGATTTGCATTCAAAAATCTCGCAAATCCTTGCAAAATAAACTTTGATTTATCATTCAATTCTGCAGAGTTCGTTGCATATAAAATATCGTTGATGGTATACGCTTCACCAACTTTTAATGGTTTCACAGAAAGATCTTTATTGCGAATGACGACCTCCTCTTTTTTGATCTCTTCCTTCGTAATCAATTTAGAATCAAAGGCATGTCCCTCTTTCTGAACGGTAACCATTACATCCTGTTTTGTGTCCAACTTAACAACTGCGGCATATTTTCCATCGTTTCCATTCACCTTTACCTTGCTAACTTCTCCCGATCCCGCATATGCAATTTCAATGGTTGCATCCTTAACGGGCTGTCCCTTGTCATCTTTTAATTCCCCTTTCAAGATAGCAACAGGTTTTGGTCGCGCTTCTTCGTATAATTCAAATGAATAAATGTTCCAATTTCCTCCGACTCGTGATGAGTAATATGCAATTTTCCCATCTGTTGAAACAAACAATCCCAATTCATCTTCTTTCGAATTGATTGGATAACCAATATTTTTTGGTTGCAGCCATTTTCCATTTTCTTCACGTACATAGAAGATGTCCAAGCCACCAATACCCTTTCGTTTTTCTGTCGAAGAAGAAACAAAATAAAGCGTCTCACTGTCTTGGTGCAAAAATGGACTCTTGTCCTTGCCATCTGTATTAATTTCATCGAACGGTCGCGCATCACCCCACGAACCATCGGGTTTGCGTTTAACAACAAAAATGTCATTGTCACGTGTTGTAGGTCGAGCTGCTGTATAGAAAAGTGTCTGACCGTCAGAAGAAAGCGATGGCTGTGCCTCCCAACCATCTGGTGTATTGATTCCAGGTCCCATATTTTTGAGTGGCGTCCATTTGAAATCATTCCCCCCTTCTCCTGTTCTCTCGTAATTTGTCGTATAAAGATCACAATTCAGATAATCCCTGCCATACACCTGTTCTTTCTTACAAGCACAAATAATCATTTCTTTGTTATCTACCGACAATGTAGCCGCTCCATAATTCGTAAAAGTACCATCGTTAAATGGCGGTTTTAAGGGCTCACCCTTATCAAAATCTGAAGTCAATGATGGACGCTGAGAAAATGTAAATTCCTCCACAAAATTCGATTTCAAATCACCCAAATTGGCGCGATCAAGTTTCCTTGTGTAGAATATCAACTCATTATCTGGCGAAATCATTGGAAAGTATTCATCCTTCTCAGAACTTACATTTCTTACCATGTTTGGCTGAAAAGGAACGGCATTTGTCAATAAATCCTGTTCGGACTCTAATTCTGCCAAAACCTCATTCACATCGTTGATTTTTTTATCATAATCATCCGGATAACGGGTATTGTCTGCATTCTTAAATTTCTTAAATTCTTTGAACCACTTAATCGCGTCTGTTTTCTGTTGTTGACTGTAGTTGATCACCCCAAGGTAATAGGTACAATTTGCATGGTAATCTGGACAAAACTGTAGCGCTTTAATGAACATTTCCTCAGATTTCTGAAAACTCTTGTCACCCATTGCCGGATTTGGCTGCGTTTCGTAGTATTTCATACCAGCATCATATGCATACATGGCATATTCGTAAAAAGCCATAGCATTGTCCGGTGCTGCTTCGATGGCTGCCGTGAAATTATCTACAGCTGTTTTAGCATCTGGGGCTTGATTGGCTGCATCAATTAATTTTAAGACTTTTTTAGACGGCGGCAAACAGGATTCATCTTCTTCTTGAGTGAAGGAAGTGGAACTTAAACCTGAAATGAACGCAATGGCAAGGAGTGTAAAATATTTCATATCTGTTTTAAACGACTTTGGCTAGTCAAATACTATACCCAATATTTGAATAGCGAAAAAGTACATTCAAAGTTACAGCGAAAAGGGTTGCTTGTTTTGTATTTTTTTGAACAATGAAACCTTAAAAACCATGTTCCATGGATGATTTTATTGATTAAATAATGTTTCACTGAAATATGTATTTTTATAAGAAATTTTTACCCCATGAATAAGTCTCTATTCGCATGCTCCGTTACCTTTCTATTCATTTTAAGCTCATTTGGGCAAAAAAAAGACACGAACGCTGAAGTAAAACCTCTATTTGACGCAAGTACAATCGGTGGATTAAGCTTCAGAAATGTTGGCCCTGCGCTTACCTCCGGAAGAATTGCGGATATTGCCGTTCACCCAAAAAACCATGATAAATGGTACATTGCCGCTGCGAGCGCTGGTGTTTGGATGACAGAAAACCATGGAACTACATTCAGTCCTATTTTTGAAAATTACGGTTCTTACTCAATTGCATGTATTGAACTCGCGCCATCAAATCCAAATACAATTTGGGTAGGTACTGGAGAAAACAACAACCAGCGTTCGGTTGCATATGGAGATGGAGTTTACAAGTCTTTAGACGGCGGAAAAAGCTTTACGAACATGGGACTGAGTAAATCCGAGCACATTGGCAATATTATCATACATCCACAAGACGAAAACACCATTTGGGTGGCCGCCTATGGTCCAGTTTGGAGTTCAGGCGGAGAACGCGGGGTTTACAAATCTACCGATGGTGGAAAAACATGGAATCGTACACTTTTTATTTCTGAGGAGACAGGTGTTTCTGAGATTGCAATAGATCCTGAGAACCCAAATATTCTCTACGCTTCGGCTCACCAGCGCAGAAGACATGAGTGGACATACATCGGCGGTGGACCAGAATCTGCCATTTACAAATCAACGGATGGGGGAACTACTTGGAGAGAGATTAATGCTGGATTGCCGAAAAATCAAATGGGTAGAATTGGCTTAGCTGTTTCTCCGGCAGATCCGAATTATGTATACGCAATCGTTGAGGGAAAAGATGACAAAGGAGGTTTTTTTAGATCCACCAACAAAGGAGAAAGTTGGACTAAAATGTCAGGTTTCAATACAAGTGGAAACTATTACCAAGAAATCACGTGCGATCCTTACAATAGGGACAAAGTATTCGCTATGGATACCTACATGCACCACACGGAAGATGGGGGAAAGAATTTCAAACCGACTGGTGAACACCAAAAACACGTTGACAATCATGCTATTTGGATTGATCCTTCCAATACGAATCATTGGATTGCTGGTTGTGATGGTGGACTTTATGAAACTTACAATCATGCGCAACAATGGCGTTACTATTCCAACTTACCGATCATTCAATTCTACAAAGTAGCTACAGATAATGATTATCCTTTCTACAACATTTATGGTGGAACACAAGACAACAATTCAATGGGCGGACCTTCTGAAACAAACAATGTAGGTGGTATCATGAATGAAGACTGGTTCATCACAAACGGTGGTGATGGATTTGAATCAGCATGCGACCCAACAGACCCCAATATTACATATGCTCAAGCGCAATATGGATTTTTAGTTCGTCATGACAAAGCATCAGGTGAAAAAGTATACATTCAACCACTTCCGCAAAAAGGAGAAGCGGCCTACCGTTGGAACTGGGATTCGCCCTTACTTGTCTCGCCACACGACCATAAAACCCTTTATTTTGCAGCAAACAAAGTATTCAAAACCACTAATCGTGGCGATGACTGGAATGTTGTATCGCCTGATTTAACGCAGCAAATCGACAGAAACAAGCTAAAAGTCATGGGGCAAGTCTGGTCGATTGATGCAATCATGAAGAATGCTTCTACTACCATTTACGGTAATATCGTTGCACTTGACGAATCGCCGAAAAAGAAAGGATTGCTGTATATCGGAACAGACGATGGCTTGATCCAATCATCTGAAGATGATGGACAAACATGGAAAAAACAAATGGTCTTCCCGGGAATACCTGCAAATACGAGAGTCAACATGTTGACAGCCTCTCAACACAACGAGAATGAAGTTTTCGCTGTATTCAACAACCACCGATCCGGCGATTTCAAGCCATATATTCTAAAGAGTTCTGACAAAGGAAAAACATGGGTGTCTATAAGTGGAAATCTGCCACAAAGAGGATCCGTTTATTGCTTAAAACAAGACCATTTGGATCCTAATTTATTGTTTGTTGGAACTGAATTCGGTGCTTATTTCACAAACGATGGCGGTAAAACATGGACAAAACTGAGTGGTTTACCAACTATCGCAGTTTATGACCTCGATATACAAAAGAGAGAAACTGATTTAGTTGCAGCAACGTTTGGTCGAGGATTTTATGTCTTGGATAACTATAGCCCACTTCGTCAACTGAACAAGACCAACATCGACAAAAAAGCACATTTATTTCCAGTTTCAGATGCCCTACTTTATGTGCAAGCTGACCCGCTTGGACTTGAAGTAACCGGTTTTCAAGGAGCAAATTTATGGTCAACACCCAATCCGGAAGTAGGTGCAACATTCACACTTTATATAAAAGATGAATTTAAATCATTGAAATCCATCAGACAAGAAAAGGAATCAGGCTTGGAAAAAGATAAAAAGGATGTTAGTTATCCCACTTTTGACGAATTAAGAAAAGAAAAAATGGAAACTGCTGCCCAGGTTGTGTACATTGTTTCCAATTCTAAAAATAAGGAAGTCCGTCGCTTGGTTAGTCCAGTTACAACTGGAATTTCAAGAATTACATGGAATTTAAGAACCGAAGCTACCAATCCGATTGAAGCAGGAAATTATTCAAATAAAAACAATGGATATCTTGTCCAACCAGGAACTTATTTTGTTCAGGTATTGAAAATTTACAATGGAAAAATTGACACCCTTTCTGAGAAATTATCTTTCAAAGTAGCAGGACTTAATAATCAAACACTCATTGCTGCAGATCCATCGTCGTTGGAACAATTTAGATCAGATCTGATGGAATTCAATCGAAAATTAAGTGCCTCATCCCAGAAATTGGAGGAACGTTCTGAACAGATAAAAACTTTAGCGACAGCTTTAATCACCTATCCAAACACTGCGATTAGTCTTCTAAAGGAAATTCAAGAATTACAGGTTCAAAAAGATGCGTGCAGAACTCTTTTATATGGGGATGAACTAAAAAAATCGAAAGAGTTTGAATCTTTACCCGGAATTATGGAGCGTTTTGGATTAATACAATACATGGTTTCTGATAACACAACTGGCGTATCAAACAATCACCGTCAACAGTTTTCTATCATTCAAGAAGAATACCTTCAGTTTCAGCTTCAATTAAATGAAATTGATAAGAGAATGATTGCACTGCTCAATCAATTAGAACAACAAGGCATCCCATACATCCGTCAATAAAAGTGATGATTTAAACACTTCAACTTATTTT
The DNA here is from genome assembly GCA_044341975.1 of Crocinitomicaceae bacterium. GTDB lineage: Bacteria > Bacteroidota > Bacteroidia > Flavobacteriales_D > Crocinitomicaceae > M0103. The sequence continues at coordinate 2,799 of JBIIQP010000036.1, read as the reverse complement.
GATATCACGATAGGCTCTTTCACTTTTTGATCCGAAAGTGCAATATTCAGGACTTCTCTCATGGATGAAACAAAATGAAACTCCAATCCTTTGAGGTAATCCTGGTTAATTTCATCAACATCCTTGCGGTTTTTATGACAAAGTATAATTTCCTTGATTCCTGCTCTTTTAGCAGCCAAAATTTTCTCTTTTATACCTCCAACAGGAAGTACTTCTCCTCTTAAAGTAATTTCGCCTGTCATCGCTAGATTCTTCTTTACTCTGCGCTGTGTGAACAAAGAAGCCAGTGAGGTCAACATTGTAATTCCAGCACTAGGACCATCCTTTGGAGTTGCGCCTTCAGGAACGTGCACGTGCACATTGTAATTATCAAAAACTTCCTGTTCCAAATTGAGCCAGCCACTGTGCGCCTTTAAAAATTCGAGGGCAATGACAGCTGATTCTTTCATTACGTCTCCCAAATTGCCTGTTAAGGTTAACTTGCCTTTTCCTTTTGTAATGGAAGATTCTATAAATAAAATATCGCCACCAACTGAAGTCCAGGCTAAACCTGTCACGACGCCAGCCACCTCATTGTTTTCATACTTTGTACGACCTCTACCCGCGCCCAATACTGTAAATAAATCTTCTATAGAAATCTTTACGTCAAATGGTTCTTCCATAGCAATTTGGCGCGCTCTATTGCGAACAATTTTAGCAACCATTTTATCCATGCCACGCACACCAGACTCGTTGGTGTATTCCTCGATTAATTTTTCAAGGACTTTTTTATCAATTGTAATGTCTTTTTTGGTGATGCCGTGTTCTTCGATTTGCTTAGGTAATAAGTGTCGCTTCGCAATTTCAATTTTTTCTTCGATGGTATAACCATTTACCTCAATGATTTCCATTCTGTCGCGCAATGGCCCTTGAATAGAAGATAAGTTGTTTGCTGTGGCAATAAACATGACACGCGAAAGATCAAACTCTGTTTCCACGTAGTTGTCATAGAAGGCACTGTTTTGCTCTGGGTCCAAGACTTCTAGTAATGCAGATGATGGATCACCGTGATTACTTCTACCCAATTTATCTATCTCGTCCAACACGAAGACTGGATTTGAAATTTCCGCCTTCTTTATGTTTTGAATGACACGTCCCGGCATTGCTCCAATATATGTTTTTCGGTGACCACGGATCTCAGATTCATCGTGCAATCCTCCGAGCGACATACGAATGTACTTTCTTCCCAAGGCCTCCGCAATTGATTTCCCTAAAGATGTTTTTCCAACTCCCGGAGGACCATAAAAGCAAAGAATGGGCGATTTCATATTTCCCTTCAATTTCAGAACAGCGAGGTATTCCAAAATACGTTCTTTCACTTTTTCTAACCCGTAATGATCGCGTTCTAAAATTTTTCGTGCACGATTCAAATCAAGGTTGTCCGTGGAATATTCGCCCCATGGAAGATCCAGTAATAAATCCAAGTAATTCAATTGCACTGTATATTCAGCACCTTGGGGATTCATACGTTGCAATTTGTCCAGTTCCTTGTAGAACAATTTTGAAACCTTTTCATCCCATTTTTTAGACACAGCTCTTTCACCGAGGTCTCTCACATCCTGCTCTTGCGGATTATCTCCCAATTCGTCCTGAATAGTGCGCATTTGCTGGTGCAAGAAATATTCGCGCTGCTGCTTGTCCATGTCTTTCCGTACTTTCGTCTGAATCTCATTGCGCATCTCCAACATCTGAATTTCCAGTGTCAGGTGCTCCATGATTTTCATTAGTCGTTTTGACATATCCAATTCCTCCAGCATTTCCTGTTTTTTGGATACATCTGCATTCATGTTGGATGAGATGAAGTTTACAAGAAATGTAGGACTTTCTATATTTCCAATCGCGAAGGATGCCTCAGACGGAATATTTGGGCTGTCTCTAATAATTTGTAATGCAAGGTCTTTTATCGTCTTGAATTTCAAATCAAGGTCTTTGTCCTTTGGATCAAATGGAAGTTCATCGATCATTCTCACAATCCCCTTCATGTAGGGCTCTGTTTGCAAAGGCTGAACAATTTGAAAACGACGTTTACCTTGGATAATAACGGTGGTACTTCCATCCGGCATTTTTAACATTCGAACGATTTGTGCAACCGTGCCGATGGAATGTAAATCGCTGAACTCTGGTGATTCTTCCTCCTGATTTTTTTGAGAAACAACACCGATGATCTTGTTTCCCTTATTTGCCTCTTGAATGAGTTTAATGGATTTATCTCTGCCTACTGTAATAGGAATTACAACACCAGGGAAAAGCACGTTATTGCGCAAAGGAAGTATTGGAAGTTCATCAGGAAAAACCTGTTTGTTCATCTTTTCCTCCTCTTCAGCTGTAATCAATGGAATGAAATCTGCATCTCCATCCAAGGTGCTAAATTGGAATAATTCCGGTTCAAAAATATCGTTCATGTTCTGAATTGATAGGTATTCATTGATGCTGTGTCAAAATCACAACACCCTAATGTAATATAAGTCAAAGTGTCAGTTAATTGAAACAACTGCAGCGTCAACAGATGCTGAAACCTTTCATTTAAAAGACTTCCAATTATAGACAAATCAAATGCCACTTGAATTAATCGGCAATTTTGTCTTATTGCACGTCGTGAATGTGCTTGAGGATAGCGATTTCTTCTGAAGACAATTCAAGCCCTCTTCTTGCCATCATATTATTCGCATATTCAACGGCTTTCTCAAAGCGAAAAGGTTCACTTCCCTCGGCGCCTCCCCACGTGAATGAAGGAATATATTTTGAAGGAAAACCAGCGCC
>JBIIQP010000231.1:0-5615 GCA_044341975.1 Crocinitomicaceae bacterium | reverse complement strand
AATAGCTTCTCCATTCTCTTTTAGTAGTTGTTCAGCCTCTGCTAAAGTTATTCTTTGTGACTTGTAATAAGCGGTAATGAATGCGTCCTTAATTCCTTTATCAATAGCTTCTTGTTTCTTCGGACGAGCCTCATCAATTGAATTGAACATGCCTGAAGAATAACGAATTTGACCGTTCGGCAATCGATTGCTGATCAACGGCGCCATGTTACTTACAACTTTAGCATTTATAGGGTTGTTAAATACACCCACTTGAACGGTATAAAACAAGCCTAAATGATTTTCAACTGGATCAGCTTTAACACCACCAGGAACATTATTGTAATCGGTCTCTGTAATAATTGGCATTGCTTCAACTGCAGGTGTCAAGCTATCAGAAATAGTCAGTCCCATTTTTTCGGCGGTATTTGCTGCCATTTCAAGCACAAGCTCGTTCTCCCCTTTTGGCAAACATTGCTTACTTAATTCAAGGGCACGTGCTTCAGCAAGTGAAATCCGTTTACCATCACAATAAGCGATTGCGAATGCGTCAGCGTAACCGATTGCTCGAATTTTATTTCTTGCATCCAACACATTTTTAGAACTATTGAAATATCCAGCCATGTATCTGGTAATTCCGTTGTTCAACGTCTCCCCTGAAACAGGATTAAACTCACGGAATCTATCCTGTGGTATTGGCTTCGAAAATGCTCCAACTTGAACACGGTATACAAGACCAGATGCACTTTTCACATCAACAGGAATAGGTTTTGCCATAGATGTTGTAACAGCCGCCTTGTTAATTTCCAATCCACTCGCAGGCATTGGAACAAGAGCCGCAATCAATACAGCACGCTGAATTGGTTCCACACCTCGTTTCAATAAATTCTGCATTTTCATGGCTTCAATATTATCCTTTGGCAAAGCTGTATTCGCCAACGCTTGACTGTTGACCAATTGTTGCTTCGTTGCATTTAATTCTTTTTCCAATTCAGCAATACGCACCGCATTCGCCTGCATCTTTGCATTATTCTCTTCTGTCGGTTGATCAATAGATGTTGCAATCAACTGCTTTGATAGTGAGCGCTCCTGCTGAAGTTGGTTGTCTAAAGTAGTAATTTGTTTTTCAAGTTGCAATGCAGGAAGCGCCTTCTCTACATAGTTTTTATAAACTTCTGTAGTAGCTATTTCCTTCTCTTCTGCATAACCTACATTCTGTTTCATTGCTTCGTCAGAAAGAGTTTTGCTCACTGTGGACTTGCTTGCCAATTGCTTGTCTAACAATGTTATTTGCTGCTCAACAAGATTTTTCTGCTGAATTTTCAGTTCTTTTTCCTGAATTAAAACTGCCGCTTGTTTTGGCTTTGCAGCAGCAATTTGTTGGTCGAGTTCATTTATTACTTTGGATAATTCTCCAACCTGGATCATGTATCTTCGTTTTTTAGCCTCTAATGCTTGTTCTGTCTCCAATGATTCTATGTCATTTTCTTTTTGAAGTTGCTGAATCTTGTTTTCTACAAGCGACTCTTTCAGTTGGATATTTAACGCCTCTTGTTTATCAACAATCTCATTTAGAATGTATTTTTTCTCCTCCGGATCTTTGGTCTGTGCCACTTTCTCATTTAAGACGGCTATTTCTTTCTGCACAGACTCATTTGACAATATCGTCGCACGCGTATTCAACGACGCTGCCTCATTAACTCCCTCTTCACCCTTCAATTCTTTCGCAATCGCCTCGTTTGTATTTTTTTGATCGACAATTTCATTTGCCATCAACTCATTCTCACGCACTGCTTGCTTTTGTTGCACTGCATCTAATTCTTTCTGAATTCCTTGTCTTTCCTTTTTAGTTAAAGAATTATCGGCAAGATTATTTGTAAGTTGTGCTTCCTGTGAATTCAATTGATTCAATGAGGGGTCATTGTATCGCTGATCAGTATTGTTTTCTGCAATAACTTCAACTTTCTCGAGCTCTCCAATTGATATCTTAATACTTCTGCGCTTGTTCTGAACCACAGACAATTCAGATTTCAACCACTCCATCTTTTCTTTTTCAACTGTATTCGAAGGATTACTTTGTAAAATTTCATCTTGCTTTGAAACAGCTAAATTCAATTGATTCTCGTAAATAGCCAGTTGAGCATCTTGATTTACCAATTCTGATTTTTCAGTGTAATTGGCATCTACAACTCCAAACTTCTCCTTCAATTGCTCCTTGCGGAAATTTTCTACAAATACATCTTGCTTAGCAGAAACTGCTTGTGCCTCAGTTTTCAGTTTCTCTTCACGCTGTTCACTCGCTTGAAGTTCATTTTTAAGGGCATCAGTCTCTGATTTTAATTGATCGTTCAGACTTTTAGCCAACTTTACTTCATTTTCTGCAATTTGCTTGCTAATCAGTTCCTGGTGCTTATTCTCACGCTCAATCATTTCCGAATTACGACTGTTTCCGCCTGCTGATAACTGCTCCATTTCCTTCACATAGCCAACATCCACCTTTGCTAATACATCTGCATTTATTCTTTGTTGAGCAATATTCACTTGCTGTTGCTGTATTGAAGCAATTGTAGTTTGTTGACTTTTAATGGCCTCACTCAAAAGGTTTGATTGCTTCTGAAAGGATGCGTTGGTCGGATCCTTTTGCAGTGATTTTTCCACACTTGCTTTTTCTGCTAATAATTTGGAAAGCAACCCTTGTTCTAGTTTCAACTGCTCAGCTATTTTTTTGAATTCTTCCATTTTGGAATTGCGCAATGTTTCCTTCTGAGCTTCATAATCTGGTTGAACGGATGCAATCAAATTGGTTTTATCTATATCAGAATTTTTATCCTCAGGCGCATTTAAATTGGTCTGACGTGAAGAAATGCTTGAAGTCAAATCGTTCTCAACAGCAGTTAGAACAGCAAGTCTTTGTGTTAACGCATCATTCGTTGGAGCTTTTTGCAGTTGTTGGTTCGTTGCTTGCTTCTCTGCTTTCAACTCATTCAACAGACGGGATTCTCTTTCCAACAACTGTTCTTGTTTCTGTTTTTCAGTGAATACCGGGTTTTGATTAACAGCGTTTACATCTGCTTCAAATGAAGCATCGATGCGCGCAATTTCAGCCGATTTCGACTCTGCATTTACAGGTTGACTCGCAACATTTGCAGCAGCTTCTTTTTCGCCAATTGACTTTTCAAGATCCTGTTTAATTGCAGTTAAAGTCAATAATTCTTTTTTCAATTCAGGACTTTCTGCCTGTTGCTGTTGCATTGATTTATTCTGAACCGCTGCCTCTACTTTTGCAAGTAATTCTTTTTCCAAAATCAAAATAGATGCGTTTTTCTCAGCTTCTGATTTGTTCGAATTTACGATGGCTAAAACCCTTTCTCTGTATGCTGCATCCACGGTTTTAATTGTAGCTTCTTTGACAGGTGCAGTTGTTGCGCTGATTTCTGATAAACGATTGACCTCTTCTTGTCGCAATTCGATTTTACTCTCAAGATTTCGACTTAGAACGGACAATTTATTTTGTTCCTCTTTCAATTTAGCATCGCTTGGATTGAGCGCCAATTGTTGATCGATTTCCTCCTGACGGTTGTATGTGCGTGACAGCAATTGTTGATCCGCAGCTAAAAATTCCTGTTGTTTCTGCTCCTCTGAAAGAGTGTTGTTTTCCGTTAATGAAGTTGTTTTTTGATTGAATGTAGGATCTAGTTTTTCGACGATGCTTCTTTCCTGTTCTGGAGAAAGCTCTGAAATAACCGTGTTACCAAGCGATCTATCTAACTCATCAATTCGATTTTCATTGTCCAGTTTCAAAGCCTCCAACACCTTCAATTCCTTTTGAATTTCGCGGTCATTTGGTTTTGTTTTCAATTCTTCTTGCAATAATTCTGTCCTGGCAACTAGTACGAGTCGAAGGTCTTGCTCTTGCTCCATCAATGCAGTGTTTTTCTCTTCCTGACTCATACTGGAAGACAAAATTTCTTTTTGCTTTTCTGAATATTCTGGATTAAGGTCCGTTACTTCTTGTGTTTTATCTGTCTCATTAACAGAAATCAAAGGTTTACCTGCCTTAAGATTTGTAACATCTTGATTCAACAACGAAATTCGATCATCATTTTCTGCCTTTAATTCTGATAGCGCCTGTTTTTTAATTAGCAATTCCGTATTCGTTGGATCCTTATCCAATAATTTGTTCAAACTAAGTTGCTCTGATGTAATTTTCTTCTGAAGATCCTGTTCTACTTTCAATTCGCGCATGCTGCGGTCTAATTCTGAACTAGCTTGATTTTTTGATGCAGCTATATTTTGTTCATACTGGGGATCTACCGATTTTATAGTTTCAAGTTTTGATTTCTCTACTAATTCCGGAGTCACTTTTTCATTCAGTTTACTTGCAATTAACTGCTCCCGCTCATCTGAACGCGCTTCAACAGATACTCCTAAAGTTTGTAATTGCTCTTGCTCCTTTTTAAGTTGTTCGTTCGTAGGATTTTTCGCTAATGATTTTTCAATTTCAGCTTTTTGCTTGTTTATCTCCAGTAAAAGAAGCTTATCTTTTTCCTGTAACTGAATCAACTTTTGGTCATCCGTCAATGCCTTGTTATTCTCGATTGATTTAATTTCTTCATTGTACTTTGGACTCAACTTAGAAATCTGCTGTTCCTCTGTTTCGGCTATATTATTTGTTTGCTGCTCCGTCAGCTTGTTTTGAGCGGCTTGATTTGCTGCAATTTCCTTAGACGCCGCAATCTCTTTCTCGCGCTGATCTATGGCAGATTGTTTCTCTGTTTTAATCTCTGTCAACATTGATTTGCGTTCCAGAAGTATTTTATCGTTTGAAGAGGCCGCTAATTGGTTAGTTACTTTTTTCAGTTCAGCTTCGACTGAAGTCAATAACTTTTGATCTTCCGCATTCAAGGCTGCTAATTTCTGTTCTGCATTCAATGCGTTGTTTGCATTGATTGTTGCCGCACGATTCTCATAAGTCGGATCTACTTGTGCTGTAATTTGTTCCGCAGTCAGTGGCTTGGAAGAATTCTGCTGTTCAATTACATTTTTATCCTCGACAACTTGTTCCGCTTGTTTGTTTTGGCCAACTGTATTTGCTGCAATTTCTCTCGCTGCTGCAATCTCTTTCTCGCGCTGCTCTATGGCAGATTGTTTCTCTGTTTTAATCTCTGTCAACGTTGATTTGCGCTCCAAAAGTGTTTTATCGTTTGGAGTGGCTGCCAATTGATTAGTTACTTTTTTCAGTTCTGCTTCGACTGACGTCAATAACTTTTGATCTTCCGCATTCAAGGCTGCTAATTTCTGTTCTGTATTCAGTGAATTGTTTGCATTGATTGTTGCCGCACGATTCTCGTAAGTCGGATCAACTTGTGCTGTAATTTGTGCCGCACTCAATGGCTTCGCAGGATTCTGTTGTTCCGTTACATTTTTATCCTCGACAACTTGTTCCGCTTGTTTGTTTTGGCCAGCTGTATTCGCTGCAATTTCCTTCGCTGCTACAATCTCTTTCTCGCGCTGTACAATGGCAGATTGTTTCTCTGTTTTAATCTCTGTCAACGTTGATTTGCGCTCCAGAAGTGTTTTATCGTTTGGATTGGCTGCCAATTGATTCGTTACTTTTTTCAGTTCTGCTTCGACTG
>JBIIQP010000001.1:0-59235 GCA_044341975.1 Crocinitomicaceae bacterium | reverse complement strand
TCAAACAGTTGAACGAAATAAAATCACTTTTCGTTGGAAAATTAAAAAGGCGCCTACAGTTTAGTAGGCGCCTTCTAATGAAATGTAACTTTTTCTTATTCTGCGGAAAGTGCTGCTTTCAAGAATTCTCTGTTCATGCGTGCGATGTTTTCCAAGGAAATGCCCTTCGGACATTCCACTTCACAAGCGCCAGTATTCGTGCAATTTCCGAATCCTTCTTCATCCATTTGGCGCACCATGTTTAAAACGCGATCTTTCGCCTCAACTTTTCCTTGTGGCAATAAAGCATATTGAGAAACTTTTGCGCCTACGAACAACATAGCAGAGCTGTTTTTGCATGTTGCAACGCAAGCCCCGCAACCGATACATGCTGCCGCCTCAAAGGCTTTGTCAGCATCGTCTTTCGGAATAGGAATCGCATTCGCATCCATTGTTCTACCAGAGGTATTAACAGATACAAATCCTCCCGCTTGTTGGATGCGATCAAATGCACTTCTATCAACGACAAGATCTTTTATGACAGGAAAAGCTTTTGCTCTCCATGGTTCAACGTAAACTGTGTCGCCATCTTTGAATGAACGCATGTGCAATTGACACGTCGTAGTTCCTGTTTCAGGACCATGCGCGCGACCATTGATATACATAGAGCAGCTGCCACAAATTCCTTCACGACAATCATGATCAAATGCGATAGGTTCTTTGCGCTCGTTAATCAATTGTTCGTTCAATTGATCCATCATTTCAAGAAATGAACTATCCGTTGAAACATGGTCAAGTTTATACGTTTCGATAGCCCCTTTGGCGTTGGCGTTTTTTTGTCGCCACACTTTCAAAGAGATATTGATAAATTTTGATGCCATACTATTAATTTAAGTTTTTTAGTGATTAGATAATAGCCATTAGCTGATTCTCGAGATGAATATGCCTAGTTATTAGTTAATCACTTCAGTGTATCTTTATTATCTATTTTTTTAATAAATGCGGTTAACATTTTGCTTTCCTCTAAAAGTTGCTCTTTTATTTTATTCAACAATTCTTTCGAAGCAATGTATTCTAATTTTTCCGCAAGTAATAAGTGCGTTTCCAGTTCATAAAGTGAGCCTCGGGAAATTTTTACAAATTGACTATAACTTTTAGTAGATTGTCTTCCATATCCTTCCGCTATGTTAGCAGGAATGGATGAAGCAGAGCGTCTAATTTGACTTGAAAGTGCAAATTTTTCTGATTCAGGAAAATCCTTAGTAAGTTGATAGACATTAACCGCAAGATCTAATCCCTTTTGCCAAATCAATAAGTCTTTATAAGAAAGAATTCCCATTCTAGTTACTATTTCCTAATGCCTGTTTACTATTGTTTAATTACTTGTAGTTTCTTGCTGCAATCTTTATGAATTCGTATTTCAGCTTTTCTTGGTGTAAAACTTCTTTGCTGATGTCGTCACCTTGGTACTCCCAAGCACCAACAAAATTAAAGTTTTCGTCGTCGCGAAGTGTTTCTCCCTCGGCATCTTGGTATTCCTCTCGGAAATGTCCACCGCACGATTCTTTGCGCTGTAATGCGTCCATCGCCATCAAATGTCCAAGATCAATTAAATCAGCCACACGAATTGCCTTTTCTAATTCTGGATTTAATTCATCCGCACTTCCGGGCACAAAAACATCTTTGTAAAACTCTTCTTTCAGTTGTGCGATTTCTTGCGCTGCTTCCAGAAGTCCTTTCTCACTGCGACTCATCCCCACTTTGTTCCAAATAATTAAACCTAAACGTTTGTGGAAATGATCAACTGACTTGGATCCCTTGTTGTTTAAAAACTTATTGATCGATTCTTTTACTCTGCTTTCTGCTTCATCAAACTCAGCTGAATTAGTAGGAATTTTACCCGTTCTGATTTCATCAGCAAGGTAGTCTGAAACAGTGTAGGGTAATACGAAATATCCATCTGCCAATCCCTGCATTAAAGCAGAAGCACCTAGTCTATTCGCTCCGTGATCAGAGAAGTTTGCTTCCCCAGCTACAAAACACCCAGGAATAGTTGATTGTAGGTTGTAATCAACCCAAACACCCCCCATCGTGTAATGCACAGCAGGATAGATTTTCATAGGGGTTTCATAAGGGTTTTCGTCAGTAATCTTTTCATACATTTGGAAAAGGTTACCATATTTCTCTTCTACCCATTTTTTACCCAATTCGAGAATTTTTTCGTCAGAAGGGTTGTGATCTCCTTGCGCAAATGCGGTTTGTTTTCCTTTGTTGCGAATTTCCGTAGAGAAATCAAGGTAAACACCTTCATTCGTGTCATTTGCTTCAATTCCAAAACCTGCATCACAACGTTCTTTCGCCGCTCTGGACGCAACGTCTCGAGGAACAAGGTTTCCGAATGCTGGATACCTTCTTTCTAGGAAATAATCGCGGTCGTCTTCCGCTATCTGTGTTGGTTTTAAGCGTCCTTCACGAATTGCTTCGGCGTCTTCCTTTTTCTTTGGAACCCAGATTCTACCGGAGTTACGCAAAGACTCGGACATCAAAGTTAGTTTTGATTGATTGGTGCCATGAACAGGAATACACGTTGGGTGAATCTGAACGAAACAAGGATTGGCGAACAGCGCACCTTGTTTGTGAATCTTCCATGCTGCAGTAACGTTGCTACCCATCGCATTTGTGGACAAGAAATAAACATTTCCGTATCCCCCTGATGCAATGATCACCGCATGTGCAGAATGTCTCTCCAATTCACCGGTAACCAAATTACGTGCAATAATTCCTCTTGCTTTGCCATCTACCTTAACTATGTCAAGCATTTCATGGCGATTGAACATTTCAACACGACCCAAACCTATTTGACGTGATAATGCTGAGTAAGCACCTAACAAAAGCTGCTGACCCGTTTGTCCAGCTGCGTAGAATGTTCTTTGAACCTGAGTTCCACCAAACGAACGGTTATCGAGCAAACCACCGTATTCACGAGCAAAAGGAACGCCTTGCGCAACGCATTGGTCGATAATATTTCCTGAAACTTCAGCTAAACGATGAACATTTGCCTCACGTGCACGGTAGTCACCACCTTTGATGGTATCGTAGAACAAACGGTAAATGGAGTCACCGTCATTCTGGTAATTCTTCGCCGCATTGATTCCTCCTTGTGCTGCGATTGAGTGTGCGCGACGCGGTGAATCCTGGAAACAAAATGCTTTTACATTGTAGCCCATTTCTCCAAGCGATGCAGCAGCAGATGCGCCTGCCAAACCAGTTCCTACAACAATAACGTCAATTTTCGGACGGTTGTTTGGTGCAACAAGTTTCAAATGATTTTTATAGTCTGTCCATTTCTGAGAAATGTGACCTTCAGGTATTTTAGAGTCTAATTTTGACATAATCAAATAGTTTAATGCTATTTACTAAGGAAAATAAGTACCGGAATTATCGCAAATGCCGCAGGCACTATAATCGCGAAAATTTTACCAAACAATTTGATGCTTGGCGTGTACTTTTTATGGTTCAAACCAAGCGACTGAAACGCCGAAGAGAATCCGTGCATCAAGTGGAAGGATAAAATAGCCATGGATAACACGTAAAGAATGACAGCGAACAAAGCATATTGGTTGGTTGGAGCACCATTGATACTTTTTCCGAAGAAAGACATAACGATTTTGTGCAAGTCTTTGTAGGTATCTCCAACTTTTACGTTCACATCTTTGAAATAAAGTTCAGTTCCATTTTTAACAACAATCATTGGGTTTGTTGGAACGGGTTGTAAGCTTGGAGTATGCGTGTAATACAATGTATCGGTTTTTGCCTGACCTGTTTGATCTGTTGAACTCACTACATACGTGTGTATTGGCATTGGTTCGGATGAGTACTTCATTTTCCACCAGAAATTCGCCATGTGAATTACAATGAATACCAAAATAGCAGTGCCGAGAACAGCCATTTTTCTAGCCGCTCCTGAAGAGTTGGCTGAAGGGTTGTTGTAAGCGTAATTTATAGGACGCGCTTTTTTATTCTGTAGCGCAAGCATTAGTCCATCCACCGCATGAAAGAGAATGGAAATGTAAGTGGCATAAGAAAGTACTTTGATAAAAATGTTGTGCGACATGAAGTACGCATATTCATTAAATGCGCGGCGACCTTCTTCACCGGTTTTCATTACCAGTTGCAAATTTCCCAGCAGGTGACCAACGAGAAAAAGACAAAGGAACAAACCGGTAACGGCCATCCAATATTTTTTCGCAATGGAAGATGATAAAATAGCAGATTTACTCATAATTCTTCTTTAAGAAACTTTCGCAAAATTAATAGATAGAACAGAATTTGCAGGAAAAGGTTCTTATTTAGACTGATTTTAGATAATGGGAAGTTTTTCGCTATCTGTTACATTGTGTAAAAAGTTCAGTTTTTAAAGAAAACCCAGGTTATGAAAACGTTATTGACAGCAGTAGTTTTGATGGTGGCAATGAACGCTGTTTCTCAGGAAGATCAGCATTTAGAAGGCCAAGTCAAGGACAAAGAAATGAATGGCATTGATAAGATTTCCGAACTTGTTGCAGGCAGTGTTTTAGCCGTAGAGGTCTATCCAAATCCTTCAGATGGGAATGTTTTTGTGAAAGGAAAAGAAGGTTCAGTAGTCACATTGTACAGTTTGTCGGGCACGTATGTCGGCACTTGGATAATAAATGCTGAAGAAAAAGTTGCCATAACCGACTTGCCAGAGGGCAGTTATTTGTGTTCCCTGAACAACAATGGAACCAGGGTTGTAAAAAGATTTGTCGTTTTATAGGAAACGCAACTCTGAAGTTGTTCCTTCAACGTTGAAGCGCACCTTTTTGCCTAAAATTAATGCACGATTATCGTTCAGATGTCCTGCTGGAAAACCAAATGCAATAGGAATGTTTCTGTATTGAAAATGTGCTAGAATAATTTCTTCAACAGACATTCCAAATGGTGTTGCAGTATCTTCAAGTTCCGTCATCCCACCAACGACCAGGCCACTAATTTTGTCTAATATACCAGACTTGTTGAGCGCATAAAACATACGGTCGATGTGGTACAGGTGTTCCGCCAGATCTTCTACAAACAGAATTTTATCTGAATAATCCGGTTGATTGTTTGTGCCAATTAAACTATAAACGATGCTCAAATTTCCGCCAACGATTGTTCCTTCTGCTGACCCGGATTTGTTGAAGTTTGAAGTTGCCGCTACAGAAAATGACTCACCTTTGAGTGCCATCAACAGAGTGTTCAACGCCACTTGAGAGTTGTCTTTGAAGTTTAAGACCATCGATCCATGGATGCTTGGCAGGTTAAATCGTTGAAGATGCTGATGGAACACGGTTACATCGCTGAATCCAACCATCCATTTTGGTTCGCGCAGCATGCTGGCCCATTGAATTCTATCGACAATTCTTACACAACCATATCCCCCTCTTGCGCATACAATTGCTTTTACTTCCGGATGATCAATACCATATTGTAAATCTTCCAAGCGTTCTTCATCTGTGCCTGAAAAGTAGTGGTGTTGACCCAAACAATTCTTACTCACTAACACCCTGAAACCTGCGTTTTCAAAAAATGCAACAGCGAAATCAACATGCTCTTTTTCGATTGCTTTTGCTGGTGCAGTGATGTAAATAAGATCGCCCGATGCTAATGGTTGAGGAACATTCATTTAAAGAATCTTGATGGATCAAATGTAAATGAAACTTTCGAATTCGATTGAATACAACACATTTTCATTTCCGAAGAAAAGCATATTTTTGAGAAAAAAGACCTCCATGATTTCTCCATACAACGATGAATATTTTATGAAGCAAGCCTTTCAAGAGGCACAGAAAGCGTTTGAAAAGGATGAGGTGCCTGTGGGTGCAGTTGTGGTTGCGAACAATCAAATCATTGCCCGCGCACACAATTTTACAGAACATTTGCATGATGTAACGGCGCATGCAGAAATGCAAGCAATAACAGCTGCGTCAGAGTCTTTGGGTGGAAAATATTTGGCAGGATGCACGCTATATGTAACGCTCGAACCCTGTGTGATGTGTGCCGGAGCGCTTTATTGGTCGCAGATTGACAAAATTGTTTTTGGCGCAAGAGACGAAAAAAGAGGAGCAGGTAGATTTCAAAACCAGCTTTACCACCCTAAAACACTCGTTACGAACGGTATTCTTGAGAAAGATTGTTCGGAGTTGATGATAGAATTCTTTCAGAAAAAAAGATAAACCCACCAACCTTTTTTGATTTTAAGCGTTGTAAGAGGTTAAATACCTAAAACCAATTTCATGAAAAATCTTTTATTTACTGCGTTCATTATTGCTAGTCTTTCTTCTTGCAAAAAGTTTGATGAGGGCGGATTCGTGAGTAGCGCAGACAAAAATTTAACACGTCAAACCTGGGTGCTGGATGCCTATCTTCGCAACGGCAATGACGAAACATCGCAGTTATTAATTTCAAATTTTGAAGAAACATATAATGAAGATGGAACTCTTTTGAGATCGTATGTGTTTGACGGAGCTCAAATGGATCAGACAGGTGGATGGACGTTAAAAACTGATACGAAACAAATTAAGATTGATGGAGTGAGTAGTTTGCTGTTGACAGCTCAAACGAGTACTGTTTCTAGTTCAGATATTGAAATCATTAAATTGAAAAAGAAAGAATTTTGGTATTTCTATGAGAACGGCAGCGATCGACATGAATTTCATTTTGTGCCGAAAAACTAAAAATTAGATCTTATACTTAAATAGAAATCGGTCTGCAGGTATAGTTCTGTCGGCCGATTTTGTTTTTTAAGTTTCCACTATACAATAGGGTTCTTTATTGAAGAGATCTTTGTTACTTGTTCAAAAATCAACTTTTCACTTCTTCTCTTCCATCGGAATGCCTTGCAAATCTTCCCCGTTCACGTGCGTGCACCTGATCGTTTTTTGGCCAAGGCCAACCGCCGAATTGTGTCTGTTGGTAATCTGAAAACGCTTGATATATTTCATCTTTGCTGTTCATGACGAATGGACCATGTTGAACAACAGGCTCATTAATTGGGCGGCCCTGTAGAATCAAAAGCTTTCCGGGTTCGGTTCCATTTACTATTTCGAGCTGCTGCGCTGCATCAACTTCAACCGCATGATACGTTGGAATTTCAATTCCTTCTATTTTCAGACCTTTTCCGCTGTAATAATAGACCGTTCTGTTGACACCTATTTCTGCTTTTGGAAGGATGAATTTGGTGTTGGGATCAAGTTGAATATTGAATACTCCCACATGATTTGAAGGATTTGCCGCCCATGAATCCGGTGGAGCAGTAAGCGTTGTTTTATCATTAAATTTTCCAACCAAAACCTCAATGATTGCCGAATTTCCGTTTTCATCTCGCTCGGAGAACTTAGGTACTTGTTCACTCCAGATCATTTTAAAGTGAGGTTCCACCATTTTGCTTTTGGCGGGTAAGTTGAGCCAAATTTGAAATAGCTCAAGCGGGTTGTCTTTTTCTGAATTGAGGCATGGAAACATTTCAGAATGTTGCACTCCTTTTCCTGCTGTCATCCACTGAACATCCCCGTTGCCGTAGCGGCCACAAGCACCCGTAGAATCGGCGTGATCAACCAAACCTTCTCTAACAACTGTAATCGTTTCAAACCCGCGGTGTGGATGACCAGGGAAACCCGGAACTTCTGTCCCGTGATACATGCGAAACCCATCCTTTACAATAAAATCTTGTCCGAGATAACGCCCTTGTAAGGATGTGTCTGGTCCAAGTTTTTCGTTTCCTTTGGGATACTGGTCCTCGTGGTGCACGCAAAATAGAAATGGATCAGCCGTTTCCCACTGAAATCCCAATGGTTTTATTTGTTTAATTTTCGATGACATAGTTGTTGTTTCTTTGCGCATAGACTGTCCCCATCCCATTATAGGTAAAGAGAATATTCCAGCGGCGAATCGTTTTAAAAAATCTCTTCTGTATTTCATGCTTATGGCATAGATGTTACAAAGTTAATCTTTAACAGATTACATTTAATTGACATACGTTAAGAAATAAAAAAGGGGCCGAAGCCCCTAAAAATCTATATACGTTGTGTTTTATTTAAGCATCAAGATCAAATAGTAGAAAATGGCTGCCAACAATCCACTCACAGGAATGGTAAGTATCCATGCCCAAAGCAAATTGATGGTAACACCCCATCTTACTGCACTTAAGCGTTTCGTTGCACCAACTCCGATAATTGAGCCCGTGATGGTATGCGTCGTTGAAACAGGAATACCCATTTGACTAACCGTAAACAATGTTAAAGCACCTGCCGTTTCCGCACAAACACCCTCCAATGGAGTAACCTTCGTGATTTTTGTGCCCATTGTTTTTACTATTTTCCAACCACCCATCAACGTTCCCAGACCAATCATTAAATAACAACAGAAGGAAATCCATGACGGCATTGTATCATTGTGAACTTTTGCTTTGATTTTGTGCCCCTCTAGTAAATGCCCTGCTTTGTCGACATGCTTCGCAAAAAGGGATGCTTTAGAATATGCTTGATTTAGGTTTTTATCATCAAAAATCAAAACTTCAGTTTCATTGTCGAATATCTTTTTTCCTTTTGTGTAAACTTCAAGTTTTTCCCCATTTTCTCTTTCTGGCTTAAACATCTCTTTTTTACCTTCTTCGCCTTTGTATTCAATTTGAATCAATTCAGTAACCTGCAAGTAATGTGGGACATTTGAATCAGTTTTTCCGTCTCTAGCCATATTTCCATAGACCATCAATGCAGCACAAATAATTCCCATTACTTTTTGAGAATCCGCACCACCATGGCCAAGAGAAAATGCCGCCGAAGAAAGCAATTGAAGCTTTTTGTACATGCTAGATTCTCTTGTAGCCGATGGCTTTTTTGCATAAAGTAATTGGTAAATAAGGTAAACGAGAACGAATGTTACGAGCATAATACCTACTATCCAAATCATAATTGGTTTGATGTCAAGGGAATCTTTCAAATAGTAGGTCGTGTAAACCGTAATAACAGACAGACCAACAGACCACAGCATTTTAATGAAAAAGTTGCGTTGTATGGTAACCAATGCAATGACAAAGGCGATAATCCCGCCGATTACCGGAGCAAAGAATATAAATAAAACTGGTTTTATAATTTCTTCAAGTTTTAGAACATCAAACCCAGCACAAGCAACTGCGGCACCAGCAAAACCTCCAATCAATGTGTGAGAAGAAGACGAAGGAAGACCAAGCCACCATGTGAGTAGGTTCCAGAAGGTAGCAGCAAGCAATCCAGCCAGGATAACCCATAGGTCAATAGCGCTGTTATCAACCGTTTTTGCTACCGTGTTTCCGACACTCATGTCAAAAACCCAAAATGCAACAATGTTGAATACGGCCGCCCAAATAACTGCCTGAAAAGGTGTTAAAACTTTCGTAGACACAACAGTTGCAATCGAGTTGGCAGCATCATGAAACCCATTGACAAGGTCAAAGATGAGCGCTATTGCAATAACGACAAATAATAAAGTTAACATACTATTATATTAGTTATGTAAATGTTAGGCTTAAGCGTACTTTACAACGATCGATTCGATTACATTCCCAGCATCTTCACACTTATCTGTTACCGTTTCCATTGTTTGGTAGATCTCACGCTTCTTAATCAACTCTTTCGCGTCTACATCTGAATCGAATAGTTTTTCGATACTTAAATCAAAAATTTCATCTGCTGTATTTTCGATGCTGTTGATTTTAATAACACATTCAACAATTTTTTGTGTGTTTTTTAGGTTGCGCAACTCTACAACTGCGCTGTTGACAGCTAGTACCGCTTGTTGAATGGCATCTGCTGTTTTTTGAATGCCAGAATCAACAGTTGGATCAATTTTGTAAAAATTAATTTTTTTACCGGCGGCATACATGTAGTCAGCAATATCATCCAACGCTGAGGCTAAACTGTGTATATCCTCGCGATCGAATGGAGTGATGAAATTTTTACCTAACTCAAGGAAAATATTATGTGTCAACAAATCATTTTGATGCTCCAAATCTTCCATTTCCTTGACCAATTGAGCACGTTTATTAAAGTCAGCCTCATTTACTAATTGTACAAGTTTTTTAGAGAGTGTTTCTAAGTTAGCGCTAGCGCTCTCAAAAAGAGTATAAAATACTCTGTCTTTTGGTAAAAAGAATTTTAATATACCTGTTGCCATAATTGATTTTTTGGCAAAGTTATCCGATTTTTTAATCAGCAACTTTTTCGTGATAATTGTTAACGTAAACATAACGTTAACAAGTTAAGTAAGCAATGTTAATATATAAAACATTGGAAAACTGATAATTAGCATGCAATGTTAATATACAATGTTAATTTAATATTAAGCATTTTAACCAAGCATGGCGGCATAGTCTTTATAAGTAATTGATAATCAATAATGTGTGATTATCGTAGTGCTTGACCTAGTGTTAACTAAATGTTAAGAATATTAAGCTTATCTTAACTGTGTGTTAACTCAATGTGAACAAAAAGTTAATGAGTTAGTTTTGCGCTTTCAAAATTATAAAGCGCATGAAAATTAGATTTGTTTTTATTTTTTTATTTGGGATAGTGTTTAAAGATTATGCTCAAGTTGATAGTAGTAATTCTGTGAAACCTATTTTGTCAGAAGTGCAAAAGCAAAAAGAATGGTATGAAAGTGTTCAAATAAGAGGCTACTTGCAGACACGGTACAATCGTTTATTTGAAACAAATCCGGACCTTAAATGTGAGCAATGTGATAAATCTTGGGGAAATGATGGAGGGTTTTTTATTCGTCGAATGCGGATAATATTTTATGGACAAATCTCTAAGAGGGTTTATTTTTATGTTCAACCTGATTTTGCTTCTTCAGCGGGAAGTACGGGGCATTTAGCCCAATTGCGTGATGCATATTTTGATTTAGGCCTCGATAAGAATAACGAATTTAGGATTCGTTTGGGTCAGAGTAAAGTTCCTTATGGTTTTGAGAATATGCAATCAAGTCAGAATAGATTGCCATTAGACCGTAATGATGCACTTAACAGCGCGGTGTCGAATGAACGAGATTTAGGAGCGTTCTTTTACTGGGCGCCTAAGGCAACTCGTGCACTTTATTCATCACTCGTGAAGGATGGCCTAAAGGGCTCAGGGGATTATGGGGTATTTGCATTTGGAGCGTACAATGGACAGACCGCCAATCAATCTGAAAAGAATAATAATCTACATTTTGTTTCAAGAATTAGTTGTCCAATAAAGATTAAAAATCAAATTATAGAACCTGCTATTCAGGCATATAGCGGACAATTTACTTTGTTGAGTACATCTTCGGGGGTGAAAAAAAATGAGGAATCAACTTATTGGGATGAACGGGTTGCGGGAACTTTTGTTCTTTATCCTAAACCATTTGGAATACAAGCAGAATATAATTTCGGTAGAGGACCTGAATTTAATAAGTTTACCGATTCTATTGAGGTGCAAAATCTTCAAGGGGGGTATATTACCATATCCTATATGTTGAAATTAGGCAAGCAGTTGTTAATACCATTTGCGAGGGGTCAGTATTATGAAGGCGGTAAAAAACATGAACTTGATGCAAGAAGTTACAAGGTCAACGAATATGAAATTGGATTTGAATGGCAACCACACAAAACGTTTGAATTAGTGGCAATGTATACTATTTCTAATCGAAGATTCGAAGACTTTCAAAATCAAGACAATTTTCAAACAGGCAGACTGTTGCGATTGCAAGCACAAATAAATTTCTAAATAAAATAAAGGGCAGGATATCTGTCCTTTATTTATTCGGGTCGCCGTACTGTTCGATTTCAATATTTACCTCGATCTCGTAGTCTGGGTGCTTTTCGTGAAGAAAAACAATTAGATTATTGATCACGCTATTATCCGATCCAGGCAAAACTTTGAATGTTAATTCACGCACAAACTTATTATCATCCAATGCGAACTCGATGCCTACGAGTTCGGCCATAGGGGTGTTTTTATAAGAGACGATATTCCCATCAATCGAAAAACCAGCTGTTGGATATTTTTTCATTATAGAACAAGACGCTAGGAGAGCAAAAAGGGCGACGTAAAAGATCTTTTTCATAAAAAATAGAGTTTAAGTGCTTTTTTCTTTGGTGGTTAAAACCTACCAACGGTGGTGATAACAATTAAACAAATATAAAAAAATATTGATGGGTCTAACTGTATTTCACTAAAACCCCCTCAGCAAGAAGATTTAGATTCCGCATTTTTTTGCTTATGCTTGCAAAAAACTCATATGTTTCGAAGTTGATTAGAATCACGCGTACATCATCGGTTGTTTCGAATGTTTGCAGTAAATCCGTGTCGCACAAGAGGTCAATTTTTTTACAGAACTCTTGTAAGTCGAGCGTTAGCTCTATGATTTCTTTTCTCTTTTTTAAGTTATCTAGGAGACTTATAATTTTTGCAATGGTTTCGAGTGATTTTTCTAAAAGTTCAATGTGATGTTCCAAACCAATCGTGTGAGGGCCACAATTATAAAGTTCACAATGTCTTCCGAGTGAACCTAATTTGGCAGATAAGGATTTCAAATTGGTAGCAACGTTAAACACGTCTTCCCGATCAAAAGGTAAGATGAGGTTATCACTCAATTGCTGAAACAACTTGCGGTTCAATTGCTGGTTTTCATTGTGAATATGGGTTATCTTCGATACGTATTCGTGTTTTTTCGCTGCAATTTCTTCGCGACTAAACGCATGTAACAAGAGTGACATGGAATGCAAATTATCACATTCTTCGTTCAAAAAACCCAATAAGGAATTGTTGCGCGGAATTAAAAACTGTAGTATCGATTTCGCCATTGTTTTGATTCTTTTGACAAGAATACAACTAGTTTTGAAGCAATTCAGCCATTTCACAAAGACTTAATGAAACCATAATAAAACTGAAAACTCGCATTGGTATGAACTTAACATCAGCTTGAACCTTATGCTAAAACTGAAAAGCACTATTTTTACACAATGAATCAAAACGGAGTCCACCAAGACACAATCTGCGCTCTCGCGTCTGCCAATGGAATAGGCGCAATCGCTTTGATTCGAATTTCTGGACCAAGAGCCCTTGAATTAATGAAGGATTGCTTCGCTAAGAACTTGGAAAATGCCACTACTCATACGCTTCATTTTGGAAATTTTACATCAAAAGAAGGAGTCTTAATTGATGAAGTGCTAGTTTCAGTTTTTCACGAAGGAAAAAGTTTTACCGGCGAAGCTTCCGTTGAGATTTCTTGTCACGCATCTCCTTATATTCAGCAACAAATCATCCAGACCTTGTTAACATGTGGCTGTCGTTTAGCAGATCCTGGGGAGTTCACAATGCGTGCCTTTTTGAATGGTAAAATGGACCTTTCCCAAGCCGAAGCGGTTGCAGATCTTATCGCTTCACAATCCAAAAACGCGCACGACATTGCACTTAAACAGTTGCGGGGTGGCTTTTCGAACGAACTAAAAGATTTGCGTGAAAAACTCATTCATTTTGCTTCCCTAGTGGAATTGGAACTCGATTTTGCTGAAGAGGATGTTGAATTTGCCGATCGAACGGAGCTACGCATACTTGTTGATGAGGTGATCCTTTATCTGAATCGCCTTTCGCGTTCTTTTGAACTGGGTAATGCCATCAAGAATGGTGTCCCAGTTGCAATCGTTGGAGCTCCAAATACGGGTAAAAGCACACTTTTGAATCAATTATTGGGAGAGGAACGGGCGATTGTCAGTAACATCGCAGGAACCACGCGTGATGTAATAGAGGAGACGCTTAACATTGACGGCATCCTTTTCCGTTTGATTGATACTGCGGGAATACGCGAAGGCGCAGAGGAAATTGAGGCGATGGGAATCGAACGTTCACGCGAGAAAATCCGTCAGGCGAAGGTGGTGCTTTGTATGGGAGAGGCCACGCATCCCGAAAATTTGGCCAAAGTGAAAGACTGGTCCAAAACAATTCAAGCGTCGCATCCAGACAAAAAAGTTTTCCTTATTGCGAATAAAGCAGATCTCGGAGACACGAACAATGATAGCGACGTATTATACATAAGTGCGAAACTAGGAACAGGCATCGACCTGCTTAAGATGCGACTTGTAGAAAGTGTTATTGGTGATTTCAACATGGCCGATGAAACAATCGTAAGCAATGTACGCCACTATGATGCTTTGCAACGCACTATTTTTTCGCTTGAAAAAGCCCAACGCGACTTACAAGAAAACGTTACCGCAGATTTTATTGCAATGGATATCCGTCAAGCCATGTATGATCTCGGTTCAATTACCGGCGATATCTCAACGGATGATTTGCTGGGCAACATCTTTAGTAAGTTCTGTATCGGGAAGTAACAATAAAAAAGGGCTGTTGAAAAACAGCCCTTCTAGTAAACTTTCAAAAAACGTGACTATTGCTTCACAATCTTTTTGGTAATGGTATTTTCTCCTGTTAAAACAGTGATAGAATAAATACCATTCGCAAGGCGAGAAAGGTTAAAATCTAATTGATTTCCTTTAGCAACCCCGTATTCAATAATTCGTCCTGTTTCATCCATCAGATATGCACTAAATTCAGCACCGTTATAAAGTTCGATGCTTACTTTTTCAGCTGCAGGATTTGGATAAATAGAAACAGTGTTATCAAATTCACCAATACCTAGGCATGGGTCAACGGTTACAAAAATTTCATCAGTTGAAACACAACCTTCGGCAGAGCTTACTTGTACGAGGTATGAACCAGTTTGAGTCACGTCAAAAGACGCTGTTGTTCCACCAAAATTCCAGCTGTAAGAAGCATAACCCGGAGTTGCGGTTAGGGTAAGCGGAGTGTTATAAGCGCAAATGGTCGTGTCATTTCCTAAGAAAACAATCGGCGTTTCGAATACTGTCACCTCCACAGACGCAGTGTCTTGGCAGCCATTAATGTCAATGCCTGTCACGATATACGTTGAAGATGTCGTTGGAGCTGATGAAAGTCCATTTTGAATTCCATTTGACCAGTTGTAAGATTGTGCCCCTGAACCATAAAACACGATGTTTTGTCCTTCACAGATTTCAGAATCAGTAACGTTGGCTGTAACTGTAGGAAGTGCATTCACGCTTACAAAAATATCGCCGCTGTTCGAGCATCCATTAAGATCTGTTCCTATTACAGTGTATAATGCAGAAGATTCAGGAATGAAGGCGGTATTGCTTACGACGCCAGAACCCCATGAATAAGTAGTTGCTCCAGTTGCAGAGAGTGTTAACTCTTCGCCTTCACATAGTGAGTTGTCTGTTGCGTTTGCAATGACAGTTGGAAGGGAGTTTACTGTAAGTTCAAGCGTTGATGATGTGTCGCGGCAAGCATATACGTCACTTTGAACATAAATCGCATATAAACCTGCATTGGATGCGTTGAAAGTATTCGTTGTTTCACCAGAAATAGGCGCGCCGTTTAATAACCATTGCCAAGAGCTTCCAGAGGTTCCTTCAAAGCTGATGGTCGTATTTTCTCCTTCACACAAAACACTGTCTATTGCACTGATTTCTGTTTTTGCTAACTCAGAACAAGTATTGAATTGGAAAATGGAAAGAGTGCTGCTCACCTCGTTAGCAAGAATTAACATTGCTTCTCCGTTTGGAGAATTCTCTTCTGAAATGAAAATAATACCTTCTGCACCAAGATCAGGACCAGATGATGTTGTTGAGCGATTATTTGAGTAGCCAACATAGATCGGATTTGCAGGGTCGTTCACATTAAAGATCATCGATCCACCAATTCGCTCAAGAGAAACGAATAAATAGTTTGTATTATTAAAAAATGCTGTTGCAACTCCTTCAGGTTCTGGACCTTTATCGTCACTTCTGTTTTTTAAAGCGGGTGTACCTGTTGAATTGCTAGCGTTGAAAATTGCAGCAAAAGAAGGGTTTTGTGAAATAATGCGTTCGATAAGGTCTTTTGAGTCATATACCAACTCACCTGTTTCTGCATTCCACACAGAGAAAGATCGTCCTCCCATTGTGTGTAATTCATCAAGGTCACCGTCATTGTCTGTGTCACCAGAGTACTTAAGTGCACTTAATCGCCCAAGATACTTGTTGTTTTTGATGATTTCCTGATTTGGAAATTGAGTTGCATCAAGTGTTAATGAGTTGATGCGTGCTGCATCGATAACAGCTCCAAACTCTCGAGAATCGCCTTCATTTGCAGAGAACACATAATTCGTTCCATTGATGGAAGAAGAGGCGATAGCATCTGGCATGTATGCGCCTTTCGCAGGAACGGAAGAAATTAGAATTTGACCTGTTGTTTGGTCAGATGCGTCCATTCCATTATTGTTTGAATAGTCAGCATAACCAAGCGGATAAAGTGTATCAATGGATTGTGTTGCTAAGTCAATTACCAATAATGCGTTGTTTTCTTGAATAGAAACGTAAGCTTTTGAGTTATCTTCAGAAATAGTGATGTATTCTGGTTCCATATCTTGAGCGACAGATGCTGCCGAAGAGAAAATTCGAATCCCTTGATTTTTTAAAGATGTTTCTTGACCATTGTATGCCGTAAAATCAAGCGTTGTGACATTACTGTTTGTGAGAGCAGGAACACCAGCGCTCAAGTCAATTATTGAAACTGATCCAAGCGGGTCAATCAATGGGTCGATGTTATTACTAGCTAATGTAGAATATGCAGCAGAGGGCTCTCCTTCATTTGCAGTTAATACTTTCGTGTAATCTTTGTTGAACGTAATCATGTCTGGCATTGCACCAACTGTTACTTGGTTCAGAAAGTTTCCGTTTCCGTCTAAAAAGACAACAGAACCGTTTGCTTGGGCGGGCACACTTTCAATAGCAAGAGCAATTAAACCGTCGTGTACTGTCACAGAATTGATATTACCATAGGGTGTTACAGAAATGCTATTTAACAAAACTGGTGCGTTGGGGTTTGAAAAATCAACAATATCTAATTTTGCACCAATGCTATTTGCGATGTATAACCGTTGGGTCGTTGGGTCGTGTGCAACAATTTCTGCAGAATTGGTTCCTGATGCGCCGTTTGAAAAGCTCGTTAATAAGCTCAACTTCGCTTCGTTTGTTGCAATTGGAGCATAATAATCGTTGTCTTTAATGTATATCAGCTGGTAATAATCAGTTGCTGAAACATTAGTGTTGACTGCTGCGCCTATTTTTACAATGAGCGTTTCAGTTCGTTCCTGCTCAGTGTCGTCAATAATGTTTATCGGAAAATTTGTAATTCCATTAGTCAAAGCAGGAATTGTTAATGTATCATTTGTCCAGTTGAAGTCGCTTCCGCTGGTAGCAGAAGAATAAGATGAAACTGAAACAACCAATTTTGCAGGCGCATTGTTTGCGTTTGCATAAGTAACAGGAACGTTTATTGTCCCGGCATTTTCGGATATAGCTTGGTAATTGTTGGCTGCAATTATTGATGCACTGCCATACGATTCGCGTAGTCGAACCAAATCAAACCTCGAAGTTCCAGCTGTGCTGTACGAAGCGCCAAATGTCGCAGCTACATAATTTCCCGCTATTGGGTCAAAATCAGATACTATTCTAAATCCTGCTGTTGCGTTATTGCCAAGCCCAGTTACAGTTGCAAAATCATAAGTTCGGAAATACCAAGTGTCACCTGTTCCAGTCGCTGCGGGAGTAAAAGAATAAGTTGTTGCATTTGTCCACAAAACGGTTCCTCCAGTAGATGCTCCCGTGTTGTCTAAAGTATATTGCAGCACCCACGTATTGGCAGCTGTATTGCTTAGGCGTTGCCAAAAATCAATTGCCACTTTCGAATAACCAACAGTGGAGATACCCAATTCTATACCAGCCGTTTGAGCGTTTGTGCCAGTGGAAGGATAACCATTTGTTTGACATCCGGAGTTGTCAGTCGTGTTGGGGTCTGCCAAATAGCCCGTTGCATACGTTTGATTAATTCCACCTATGGGCGAGAATATTCCAGATCCAATTGCCGGAGTTAATTCGCCTGTTGAGGTGGTGGCATCATTGCTTGTAGAATTAAAATCCCAATAGGCAATTGTAGATTGAGCATGGGATAGAAATCCCACTGCTAAAAATGGTATTAAAAATAAACTTTTCTTCATTTTTTAAATTTTTGACGAATGTCGCCAAACCATTTGAACCCAAGGTTTAGCAATTGTTAAGAGATTTTTAATGCTCTGTTAAGAGCGCGGATTTACCACTTAATCTATTTAATGATAGCATTTTATGTCTATGTATAGTTTGTTTTTTGACGATTCAAATACACTACAGCGGAAAATTTATGGAAGCTTCGAATAAAAATCAGGGTCTGTTAATGGCTAAAGCGCTAGAATTTTAATCTAACTATAACACAGGCTTAATTTATTGCTTAAAGGATTTCAATAATCTTGCGCTTTGAAATGTATTGTCTTTTTTGAAGGCACAAAGTGAATAAGTATGAAAGGGTTGTTAGCGGCAATTGTGTTTGGTGGGATTAGTTTGTTTTCAATGGCTCAATCAAATGGGCTGGAGGGCATTATTGTTGAGAAATATTATGTCAGCTCCGAAAAAGACAGCGAAGCGCCGAATTTAACAGGAAAGCTTGCGCCAGGGTCCGTTACTTATCGCGTTTTTGTAGACCTCCTTCCCGGACACCGTTTTAGTATGGCCTACGGTAGCTCAACGCACCCGTTGTTTTTTAAAACGAACACATATTTCTACAATCACATAGAGAATGGTTCTACAGTTGCTAGTGCAGTTATTAAAAGAAAACTTTCTAAAAATACCTTGATGCTCGATTCGTGGTTGTCAGTTGGAACCGCATCAGAAGGTTCCTTGGGGATTTTAAAGAGCGATGACGACACATTAGAAAATACACCTCGACCAAATCAGTTTTTAATAAATGCGAATAAAAAAGCGGGTGAGCCATTGACAGTAAAAGATGGTCTCAAGGCCAGTGAATATATGCCGAATCACACCTTCTTCGGAATTGATACAGCGGTGCAAGTTTTTAATCAAAAGTCGGATGGCAACTTATTTTACACCAAAAATGGCGCGTGGGCTTGCATGGGCTTGGGCGCTGTTGGACCAGATTCGCTTTCAACTAATAGAGTGTTAATTGCTCAGGTCACAACGGATGGGCTATTTGAATTTGAATTAAACATCTTAACAGTTGGTCCAGACAGAAAGACCCAGCGCTTTGTTGCTCGGAACCCAGAGGGGGAGGAGATTTTATTAGAAAGTCTAATATATACAAGTTCTAAAAAAAGAAAAAATAAAAACAAATAGTATCGATATGAAAAAAATTACGCTTTTAGCAAGTTTATTCTTCGCTCTTTATTCGCAGGCTCAAAATGGTTTGGAAGGTATTGTGGTGGAAAAATATTATGTCTCTGATGCTGCTGATTCAGCTGACGCAGATGCAAACGGAGCGGTTTATCCACTTCACGTTGGATCTGTTACATATCGAGTGTACGCAGACCTCCTTCCCGGATATAGTTTTATTATGAGTTTGGGAAATCAAAATCACCCATTTAAAGTAAGCACGACAACTGCATTTTACAATGATCCTAATTATGGGGTTGCTTATTATAATGGTACGAGCCAGAATAATACTAAAAAGTACACGCAGTTAATTGACTCGTATTTTACAGCTGGAGGGGTTGCTTCCGGTTTGTTGGGCGTGCCAAAAACAGAAGACACCGATGGGTCTATTGGAAACACTCAGGGAATTTTGGCAAACGCGGATGCAACTGCAGGAATTCCAATCACTGGTGTTGGCGCACAAGATGGACTGTTACCAGGAACACCAATTGTTCCAAACGTCCTTGGAATAACTACGGAATTGGATATTTTTGATCAAACGGCTGGAAATACTTTTCAAACGAACAATGGATCAATTGCTGCGCTCGGCGGTGCCCAAGGAGCAACAGAGAGCAATATGGTGCTTTTAGGTCAGTTTACAACAGATGGTATTTTTAGTTTTGAATGGAACCTGCAAATAGGAACACCTACCCCAGGACAGAGTCAGATCTTTGTTGCAAGCAATCCTGTTGGAGCTGAAATTCAAGATTCCTCATTGATCTACACTTCGTATGTTGAACCAGACACTACTGCGGGAATTGAAGAGTTTCTTCCAGAAAATGCAGAGGTTGCGATGTACCCTAACCCAACAAATGACAAACTAAACATAACTATATACAATTACAAATCAGCAAACAATGAAGACACATACACTGTGTCTAATTTAAGCGGTCAAATTTTGGAAGAGAACAAATTGGGTGTTTGTGTTGGTAAACTTTCGAAAACGCTTGATATGTCCGCTTACCAATCGGGAGTTTATTTCATCACGCTGAAAATTGGTGATCGACAGATTGTTCGCCAGGTAATTAAAAACTAACCTATTTAATACCATTCGGTATGCGTATTCTACTCATTGTAATAGGGTTGTTTATTTCCTTATCGGTTTTGTCTCAAGGTGTCTTGAGGGGAAAGGTGACAGATGAAAATGGGGAATCTGTGATCGGTGCCCGACTTTCTCTAAAAGATGATCCTACAACCGGCACGAAAAGTGACCTTGACGGAAATTACAACCTCAATATCAAGACAGGCGATAAAAAAGTCTTGATGGTAGCATATGTTGGGATGGATACCATTTACGAAAACATCCAATTGTTGAATGGCGAAGTAGTGGTCAAAGATTTCTCGATGGCGGCCTATAAAGTAAGGGAAATCAAAGAGGTCAGAGTTGTTGTAAAACAAGTAAGGGCCAATGATTATTACATGGAGAAATTGAAAATCAACTCTGCAACTACAATCGATTACATTTCCTCTGAAACAATGAAAAAAACAGGGGATGCCAACGTGACTGCGGCAGTAGCAAGGGTTTCAGGGGTTTCAACGAGTGGAGGGTTGATTACTGTTCGAGGTATCGGAGATAGATATGTAAAAACAACATTGAATGGATCACGCATTCCGACATTGGATCCGCTTACGAACAATATTAAGTTGGACATTTTTCCAACAAGTTTAGTAGACAATATCGTAATTACAAAAACAGCAAGTCCTGATTTACCAGGTGATTGGACGGGTGCTTATCTTTCTGTTGAGACGAAAGACTATCCAGATAAATTAATGGTGAATGTAGAGTCTCAATTCGGATACAATGCCCAAAGTACATTCAAAGATTTTATTACTTCTGAACGAAGCTCTACCGATTGGCTTGGTTTTGATGGCGGGTTGCGTTCAAGGGATGATTCCCAGGCAGTGATCTCTGCTCCTATACTCCAACCAACGAATTACCAGGAAATGGTGGCGCTTGGGTTGGGGAGTTATTTCAATGGAATTGGTGTTACAGGTTGGGCTGATGGAAGTCCAGAAGAGGAAACATACATGCGCTTAGGTCTTGTGGAACTTGGTTTATTAAATCCAACCCAAATGAACGATCCGGTGGCATATCAAACAGCCTTGAACAATTACAATGCGAATTATGCACCTAAAGCATATGCACGAATTAATCCCGAAGGAACTAATTACGAGAATGGATTTGCCAACAATTGGAATGTGAGGTATCGTAAGGCCCCATTGAATTTTACGCAGAACTTCAGTATTGGTGACCAGGTAAAACTTTTTGGAAAACCGCTGGGATATATTTTTGGTGTGCGTTATGGCAATTCCATTCGTTACGATGATAATGGTGTTTCTCAGCGCATAGGAGCAGAAGAGTTGAACTATCCGATTGAATTTATTGACGATGCACGTATCAGCCGAGAAACCAATTCTTGGAGCATGCTTGCGAATCTGGCTTACAAGATCAACGATTACAATAAAGTGTCTTTGTTGTTTATGCCAAATTACATTGGAACCAATGATGTGGCTAATTTCTCTTCACAATGGGATAAACAATATATGCAGGAATATATTGTGCGTAAAAATATCTTTTATGAACAACGCAAGCAACTCATTTATCAGCTGGCATCACAGCACCTCTTGCCAAAAAGCAAGATCAAGATCGATGCAAATGCTTCTTATACCCGTGGAAGCAGTGTTGCTCCTGATTTTAAATTAACCCAGTATGATGCCGTTAGAGAGGGTGATTCAATTCTCAGTTACATTTTTTCTCCAAATGCAGGAGATGGCATACGGCGCTATTACAGATACTTGACTGAAAATTTATTGGATACCCGCTTGTCTGTTGAGGTTCCCTTGATCAAGCCGGAGAAGAAGCTGGTTAGAAAACTCAAATTCGGTTCCGCTTTTCAAACCATGTCTAGAACCACGAAACAAGACGAATATTTTCTTGCTCAGGGTAATGCTATCTTTCAAGGTTTGCAAAACGATGATATTTCAGCTTTTTTGGGCTCAGATAAATTCATTATGTCTAACGGACAAATATGCTATTACTATAAAGATCAGATCTGGGACTGGAACAGAACGATTGGTAATAGCAGTATTTTGTCAGGATTCGGTTTAATTGATTACGAGTTCTTCAAAAGACTTAGAATAAATGGAGGGCTTCGTGTTGAAAAGGCAGGTTTATTGTCTGATATCTACATTTACGACCTTTTGGGATACGGTATCAATGATGGAAGAAGGGTAAGTATCCCGGGGTATCCTCTGATTAATCCAGGCATCATTGATCAAATAGATCTTTTGCCTTCAGGAAGTGTGATTCTGAAGTTGGGGAATGAAGAGAAGGTTACTACGAATTTGAGGTTCAATTTCAGCCAGACTGTTGCGCGTCCTAACATACGTGAAATGAACGCCTCTGCTGTCTATGACAATGAATTCCGCACATTGATCTATGGAAACCCAAATCTAAAAGTGACAGAGGTTAACAACTTTGATTTCCGTATAGAGTCTTTTTTCCGTAGCAACGATAATATTTCTTTTAGCTTGTTCTACAAAGACTTTAAGAATCACATTGAAATGGGCTTTGGTAGTTCAGGTATTACGTGGGATAACAATGAAAACTCCTATGTGGCTGGAGTCGAAT
The DNA here is from genome assembly GCA_044341975.1 of Crocinitomicaceae bacterium. Classification (GTDB taxonomy): domain Bacteria; phylum Bacteroidota; class Bacteroidia; order Flavobacteriales_D; family Crocinitomicaceae; genus M0103. The sequence continues at coordinate 36,253 of JBIIQP010000001.1, read as the reverse complement.
TGGAAGGTAAAAAGCAGATTGGAAAATTCCTGGAATTTAGATCGAACGTCACGATTGTAAAATCGTATTCTCAATACGTACGAAAAGACTTCATTATCCTGCCAGGAAATCAAATTGAATATATACCAATTGATACTGTACAAAGAACGATGTTTGGTCAGGCGCCTTATATTATAAATGGCATGTTGTCTTACAAGTCTGATTCTTTGGGCTTGACAGCAACCGTGAGTTACAATGTGCAAGGGCCAAGACTAGTGATCACAGGGATATTGAAAGGTCGCCCGGACATCTATGAAATGCCAAGGCACTCCCTAGATTTTAAAGTAACTAAAACACTTGGGAAACATTTCTCCTCCAGTCTTACAGTTCGAGATATACTCAATGCCCCAGTTTTGAGACAATACAAACTTAACGATGGGTATGCGGATTTTGACCGGTTCAGATACGGGACAGTATTCACACTGGGGGTTGCCTATAAACTTTAGATAAATGAAGAATTTCACAGCTTTCATACTAACATCAATTTTTGTTTTGACGGGAGTAGCGGCATCTGCGCAATTAGAGCGCGTGTTCATAGAAAAGTATTATCTCAGCGATGCAAATGATGCCACAGACACAACAGGTGGAACGTTGCCTGCTGGCACTACCACTTATAGGATTTATGTCGATATGGCACCAGGTTTTCGCCTGAAAAAGTTATATGGTGATGATAATCATCCATTTATTGTTCGGAGCACAGAAACATTTTACAACCATACAACCGATGGACAAACCTTCGCGAAGGATTTTGTAAAGGCTCGTTATTCTGAGAATATCGTTGCACTCGATTCTTGGCTCACGATTGGGCAGACGACAAAGACACAGGGGGGGAAAACGTTTTTTGGAATTCCGAAAGAATATGATACCGATGGATCTTTTATCGGAGGGGAAAATAATGACGGAGGAAGCGCAATGATTTCAGGAGGTCTATTGACCAATGCAGATCCTTCATGTGGCAGCCCATTGACACTTGCGGATGGAATGGATACGCTTGTTAATACTCCAACTACTTGGTTTTCTGTTGGTGTTACTGATTTTGTTACTGGGGCTGACACCACTATTTTTGGTTCCCTCAATTCGGGCACGGAATTCAATAGTCGTCAGTTTGAATTGAGAAATACCGGAACGGTTGGAGTGCTTGTAGATAGTAATCATGTATTAATCGCTCAATTAACAACCGCAGGAGAGCTGTCGTTTAATCTAAATCTGGAAATAGAAGGAGAGGTTAACGGTGAATTACAGACATTCACTTATGTTGGTTCTGATAGTGTTTTGTTAGCAGGAGAGACCTATAATCCCTTTTTGATCTATCCACTAGAATGTGGTTGTAATGACCCACTTTATTTGGAATTCGATCCTACTGTTGGTTGTTTGGAGGCTGGATCATGTATAACCCCAATAATATACGGTTGCATGGATTCTATGGCGTGTAACTTTGATCCACAGTCGAATTTCAATGTCCAAGGATTGTGCTGCTATCCGGGCTTGTGCAACGGAAGAGATATTGCTCAAGTTTGTCCGTCTCTTCTGGGAGAGTCGTTTGAACTTGAGGTTTTTCCGAATCCATCCAATGATGATTTTACTTTGAACATTTTTTCTGGAATGTCAGACGAGCCAATTCATTATGAGATAGTAAACACATATGGCGTGAAGATTATAAGCAAAGATCTATCGGCAACTGAAAAAGTTATTGATGAGGTGTTGGAATTTTCCAACCAACAAAATGGCTTGTATCACCTGATTGTTACTGTTGGGGGGAAAGTAGAAACAATGATCCTTGTTAAATCGAATTAATATGAAAGCTTTACGTTTTATCACTATTTCGGCGCTCCTTATTTTTTCAATTGCTTCATGCGGAAAAGAGGAACAGGAACAGCCTTTAGAAACTTCAACTGTAACAGATGTAGATGGGAATACCTATAATACCGTAAAAATAGGGGGTAAATGGTGGATGACGGAAAACCTCAAGACAAAGCGGCTAGCAGATGGAAGTGAATTGAATTACGTTCCAATTTTTGCAAATGATACGATTTGGGCAAACGCATCCCTACCAAGTTATACTTTCCTGAATGACTCCATTTATGGATGTCTATATAATCAGGCAGCAGTGCAAAGCGTGAAACAACTAGCACCTGAAGGATGGCACGTGGCAACGGATGAAGATTGGAAAGCCTTAGAACTTGCAATTGGCATGGCCAAGGGGGAAACAGAGAAACTGGCATGGCGAGGAACCAACGAAGCAGAATTGCTCATGCCATTGTATTCGGAAGGATGGCCAACAAACAGTGTGCCTTTTGGAAATGATAAATACAAAATGAGAATTTTACCAGCAGGATGCAGAGTATTCAATGGCACCTCTTCCATCAATGCCACCACAGCTTTCTTCTGGACATCAACACTCAATGGCGAAGAAGGGTATTACCGTTATATTGATTCTAAGAAAAAAACTATTTTCAGACAGCATACCCATGCCCAATATGGCATGAGCATTCGATGTGTTAAAGACTAACCAGATGAAAAAAATTCTAATTCTACTTTTTATAGCAATCACTGGATCGCAACTTTTTGCACAGGACACCTTGCAACGTTTTGAAATAGCAGTCAATCCAGCCTTTAACTACCGCTTTTTTTCAACAAATAACGAGGAGTTGAATTGGTTGAAAAACGAACAAGATAGTTTGCAAAAAGGAAGTGCTGGATTTGGCATCCAAATAAACCATGAGTTTGGTGTAAGTGAACAAAGATCTTTTTTCATGGGAATCGCCTATAACAAGCAAGGTTATAGTTACAACGAACAGGCTATTAATGGGTTTATATCCTATGCTTTAAACTATCATTTCCTTCAGTTTCCTGTAGGAGCCAATTTTTATTTTCGCACGAATGAGAGCTTTCAATTCTGCATTCAACCATCATTCATTCCAGGTACACTTTTAAAAAGCACTGCCGTTTATCAAGAGGTGAATGCGTATGAACGACAAAAGATGTCAATATACCCTTCTTCCAGTTCTATTACCTTGCATGCTCAATTGGCTGCAGGGGTGTTGGTAAAACTTGATCCGGTTTGGAAGCTTAGAGCACAGCTGTTTGCTATGCAGCAGGTTACAAGTGTTTCAAAAGGTGATTTGGCATGCAGGTTGTTCAGTGCGGGCATTCAATTGGCCATTGCCAGAGACTTGTAAGAGAATCTAGCCAGAAGTTGTTCACATTGGCTTAACAACTTAATTTTCCCTTAAAAAAAGCAATACCCTGGCTTAGTAAAAGTTTATCAGATAGATAAAATAAGCGTAATACATTGTGCAAACTACCCCCGTAACTTTGCATCGTAAACGCGAAAATTATTTTTTATCTTATGAAAACAAAAAAGACAATTAAAAGTCTCCTTACATTGGCTTCAATGACAGTGTTAGGTACAAGCGCAACTGTTGCGCAACAAAATCTGGGTGCAGCTTGTGGCTGTCCTTCTACAACATCACGAGCTACGCAAACGATTCAAAGTTTGGCGCAGGCGAATGGTGTGTGGACTAACCTTGCAACGTCTGCTTATGGAGGTGAAATTACTGGAAATTTGACGTTAACATGTGACAAGATTTGGACATTAGATCAGAAAATTTATGTAGCATCTGGTGCAACACTAACGATTCAACCGGGAACTGTAATTAAAGGAACGGTTGCACCATCATTAGCAGCAGCGACTGCACTCATCATCGAAAGAGGTGGTAAGATCATGGCTCCGGGAACTGAGTCTTGTCCGATCGTTTTTACAGCTCAAGCAGATGACCTTAGTGGAACCTATGGGGTTACAAACAAAGGTATGTGGGGCGGTGTGCTTTTGTTAGGTAAAGCTACTAATAATTTAACTCTCGTGGCAAACGGCCCATTTGTGCCTGGTCAAGCTGGTAAGTTGGCTGTGGCAGATGGTTTGGGTGTAATTGAAGGTTTTGCTTCTTCTTATCCTCAAGACCAGTTTGGTGTGGCTACGAGCATACCAGTTGGTACGGTGCTTTCAACTTCGCCTTCAGGTTCGTACACTTTTGGTTTGACAGCGGGTGCAGCGGCATCTGGCTCAAATGCTTCCGGACAGAATAAATTAACACTTTCTAGCTCGGCCTCACCACTTGCTTACGTCGTTCAGGGTCAAACGGTGTCTGGAACAGGTGTTGCGGCAGGCTCGACAATTTTAAGTATTGCCCAAACAGGTTCTGGTCCTTATACGACAACTCTTACCCTTTCAGCTAACCTTACTGCTGCTGTTACAGCAGGTGACGCAATCACTTTTGGAGGAGATTATCCAAGTCCAGGTGCAACGGGTTATTTTAGTTCTATGACGTATGTCGCACCTGCTTCTGGAGCTGCTCCAACTTCTGGAACTAGTGGAACCGTAGCAAGTTATGTTGGTGCATACTATACAAGTACAGGTTCTTTCGATGACAATGACAATTCAGGTGTAATGACCTATGTGTCTATCCGTCACTCAGGAGCGAACCTTTTAGTAGGTTCTGAGATCAATGGTCTTACACTTGCTTCGGTTGGTCGTGGTACTAAAATTGAACATATTGAGATCGTTTCTTGTGCGGATGACAACATCGAAATTTTCGGTGGAACAGTGAATCTAAAATATTGTACGACACTATTTGGTAACGACGACATGTTCGATTACGATCTTGGCTGGACAGGTAAGGCACAGTTTGTTTTTGGAATGAAAGCTGATCAAGCAGGTATTGGAAACGTGAGCGCGGACAATGACAATGGAATTGAGGCAGATTCAGATGACAATAGATCAAATAATTTACCTCGAACGCATCCAATCATTTATAACTCTACATTCATTGGGAACTCTAAAACAACTGGAACAGTTGGAGGTGACAATTCTGCTTTAGCAGCAATTAACGCTAAAGACTTAACCGAAGGTGAAATTTACAACTCCGTATTCTCTAATTTCCGTAATGGTTTGAACTTACAAAAGTCACTTGGTTCTAATCGTGCTTATCCAGTCGGTGAAGCTTGGAACAACTGGTATGCTACGGGAACAACGGGTTCAGCGACTTCTGGTAATGGAACACAAGGTTTGAAGGTAATTTGTAACACGTTTGTGGGAGTAACAAACCCATTAACTGTTAATGCGTCAGGCGCAAGCTTGGGAACCAACCTTACAGCGTCTACGCAATCACCAACCGGTCCTGCAAACGGTTTAGAGTTTACTCAATTTACAACAACAGACAAAAATGATGTGGTTTCCACATTGCCAGGTTTCACTTTTGCCTTCGCAATCAATGGAAATACAAATGCCATCGTTACGAAGAATGATGCAACTCCAAATCCAGCACTGTCTATCACGGGCTGTCCTCAGCCTCCGCTTGATGGTTTCTTTGAGCCTGCTCCTTACCGTGGTGCATTCTCTTCAACACCAGGTCAAAACTGGTTGTCTGACTGGTCTTATTCTCAAGTGATTGGTTCTACTTCAGGTGTAAAAGCGTGTCCTACAGACTTGGATAAGGATGGAGATACAGATGTAAACGATTTTACAATCTTTGCTCCTGCTTTCGGATTGTCTTGTGATTAGAAAGAATTATTAATCATCGTTCAATAGTTGCTGAAAGATTCGATCTTGAAAAAAGAAATTGGATAGTTTGAGTTTCTTCGACTAAAAGTCAAAACACACAATATCAGCAAAATAGTAATCCACTTCAAGCGGATCTGGGTGACTATTGAACAGTGATTTTTAAAAACAAAATAAAAATAAAAAGATGAAAACAAACACTAAAAAATTATTGCTTGGTCTTGGATTGGCAATGATTGGTAACTTTTCGTTCGCTCAAGGTTTGGATGGAATTTACGTAGAGAAATACTACCAAGCAAACGCTGCAGATGTGGCTAACTCAGTTTCTGAGGGAGCTCCAGCACCACTTACAACTAACTCAGTAACGTACCGTGTTTATGTGGACATGGCTGCTGGTTGGAAATTCAATTTGTTGGTTGGAAACGCTTCGAATCCTTTAAAGGTTAACACAACAACCAACTTTTTTAATGAAGGTAATTTCGGGGTTACAGTAAACCCGTACACAGTTTCTGCAACAAACACTAGAAAAAACACAGTAATGCTCGATTCATGGTTCACTACTGGTGGTGTTGGTGGTGCGAAGGTTGGTGTTCCTAAAAACGAAGACACAGACGGGTCTGTTGGTAATGCTCAAAGCATTCTTGCAAACAATCCAGGTGGATGTTTTGGTGCGCCAATTAATGGTACAGGTGCTGCTGACGGTATGATGACTTTTTCTGCAGCAACGCCACCCTACTATGTTGCTCCCAACTCACTTGGTTTGGGGTCATCATTGGATGCATTAGATCAAACCCCAGGAAATTCAGTTTTAATAAACGGTGGGTCAATTGCTGCACTAGGTGGAGTCGTAGGTTTAACCTCTACAAACAGGGTGTTGGTTGGGCAGTTTACAACAGATGGAAACTTGAGTTTTGAATTAAACATACAAATTCAAAATGTTTTAACGAATGCTGTTGAAAACTATTGGGCTAATAATCCTCCAAGTGGTGGTTTAACTCACCCATCATTAACATTAACGGCAAACACGCCGCCGACTATTTCATTGACTAGCCCTTCAAATGGTGCTGCAATTATCACGAATACGGCTACTAACTTTACTGCAACTGCTTCAGATAACGTTTCTGTAACAGATGTTAAGTTCTATTTAGACGGTGCTTTGTTCGCAACTGATGCAACATCTCCTTATTCTGCTGCTTACACTGCTGCAAATGGTTCGCACACGCTTTATGCTATCGCAACAGATGGTGACTGTGCTACAACTCAAACTTCTACAATCAACTTTACAGTAGCTCCTAACCAAGCTCCAGTGGTGGCTGTTTCTGCTCCAACTACTGCAATCGAACAAGATGTTGTAAATATTACAGCAACGGCTTCTGATGCTGATGGTTCAGTAACACAAGTTGAGTTCTTGATCGATGACGTTGTCGTTTCAACGGATGCTTCTTCTCCTTATGCATACAGCTGGACTGCTACAGCAGGAAGCCATACAATCAAAGCAAGAGCAACTGATGACTTAGGTTTGGTAGCTACTTCTTCAGTGGCAAACATCGCAGTGGCAGTGAACACTCCTCCAAGTGCTGCAATTACTTCTCCATTGGCTTCTGCAACATACATTGCTCCAGCAGCAGTAACAATCAATGCTACAGCATCTGATGCTGATGGTACAGTTACGCAAGTTGAATTCTTTGTAAATGGTGCTTCTGTTGGTGTTGATGCATCATCACCATATTCTTACACTTGGACTTCTGTTCCAGGAACAGCAAGTTTGACAGTTAAATCAACGGACAACAAAGGTGCAATTACAACTTCATCTGCAGTTGTGTTGAACATCGCTGATCCAAACGCACTTCCTTATGAAATCGGAATCGTTTCTCAACCATGTGATGAATCAACTTTCTGCATTCCTCTTTCAGTTGCTGTAACAGCTCCAGTTGACAACGTAAAAGGTTACGATGTTGTGTTGAATTACAACGCTGCTAAGGTTACACCTACAGGCAACATCACACTTTACGGAGATTTGATCAATACTGCGTACATTGAAGAATCACACGCTATCGATGCTGTAAATGGTAAAATGACTATTTCTGTATATTTCAAAGGATCTGCTCCTTCAACTGCTGAGTTCTTTGGTACAGGTAAAATTTTCTGCGTAGAGTTTAATAAAACAGGAAGTTTTGCATCAACTGACACATCGTTGTTTACAACATCTTTCCTTCAAGAAAGTTATATCATTGGAGTTGCTGCGAAGACATCTTCTACAGGTAAAGCAATTACATACAGAGATGAGAACTACGCTGGTTTAATGAAGTTCTGGTTGGACAACAGCCCAATCAAATACAACGCAGCTCTTCCTAACGCGTTTCTTATTTCTAAAGTGCGTGGAGCAGATACTGTAACAAATGTTGTTAACAACAGTACATTTGTTTCTCCAGATGTCAACGGAAGCTTCACACATGTTTTAACAAATGGTCTTGGTTTGAATTTCGAAAGAAATGTAAGTAACACAGCAACAGTTCAGTTGATCATCAACGCTGCGGATGCTGTAAAAGGTAAAACACTTCTTTTGAACGATGCAACTTTTGAACCATCAATCTATCAGATTCTTGCATTGGATGTTAACCTTGATGGTGTTGTTTCTGCTGGGGATATCTCACAAATGAAGCAAAGAGCAACATTGAACATTGGTGAGTACCAACAAGCATGGAACTATTCTGCTGCTGGTGTTTCTAACGGTCAGCCTTCAAAGGACTGGGTTTTTATTGATACTGTAAGACTTCAAACGCCAGCTTACCAAATTTCAACTACGTTCCCTGCAAATGATTTAGTTGGTTATTCAAAACACAAAGTGCCGGTTGTTCCTTTCGTACTTCCTGCAAGAGTAACAGGATATGCAAACTGTCCAGTATCTGATACTATTACTTATAAAGGTATCATGTTGGGTGATGTTGATGGAAACTATGCTGCTTATACAGCTGACGGAGTGTTGAAAAGCGCTACATCTAAGGTAATCCTTGATCTTGACAACGCGGTTGTGAATGGATCTACAGTTGAGGTTCCTGTGTCAATCGTTTCTAACGAGCCAGTTAACGCATTGGATATCGCTTTCCAATACAACGAAGATAAAATGACTTATTCTACACTTGATGCAGTAAATGCAGACGTAGACGGATTTGCATTCTTCAATGAAAGTGATAGAACGTTACGTTATACAGCAATCGACATGGATAACTTCGTTGCAAACAACACTATTGCGAAAGTTACTTTCAACAATGTTGCAGGTAAAATCAATGCGGATGATTTCATTAATACACTTGGATTGTTGAATGGTAAACCAGTTACTGTTGAATTCAGTAAATCTGCACTTACTATCAATGAAGAGACTTCAAACTTTGCTTCAATCTATCCTAACCCAACAAAAGGATTGTTGAACATCGTTGCAAGTCAAAATTCAACTGTTCAAATCATGAACATCACTGGTCAACAAGTATTGACACAATTTGATGTGAATGCAAATGAAAAAACTACAATCGACATGAATGAGTTTTCTAACGGAGTTTACTTCGTTCAAATCTCTAACGGTCAATTCAGCAAAACTGAAAGAGTTGTAGTTGGTAAATAAGCTTATTTCTTCATCGGAATAATTCAAAAAGGAAGTCGTGCCCTCGTGGTTACGGCTTCCTTTCTTTTAAAAACACTCATCTAAAATCAAAAACTATGAAACGAATTTTATCTTTTTTATTCTTATTTGGAGCCTTTGCTTCAATTGCTCAAAGCCAATCAAAAAGTGTATTAGACACGATGGTTTTTGACCTTGCCAATGCCACAACCACTACAACTTCAGGAACCACCTATTATGAGTTTCCCGTTTATGCCATTACAACGGGAGGAATCAGTTCATTTGACTTTTGGTTTCAATTTAATCAAACTAAATTAACGTACGATACAACAATAGTGATTGAACCGGACCTCGATTCTTACAGCTATTTCAACACTTCCAATAACAATTTAAGCAATACTACATCAGGGCCAAGCCTTACTTATGAGCTCCCTGGAAACACAACGCTTTTAAAGTTGCGTTTTATCCTTTCATCAGCGAGTACTTTAATAGAAGCTGCAGATTTCTTTGCATGCACAGCTCTGTTCAATGGTAATCCATGCAACTATTACTGGACAGCGCCCGCAACCAATAATGGTGCTGGAATAAACGAATTGAATTTGTACAAAGAGTGCGATTTAAATATTCACCCTAATCCTGCATCGAATTATGTTCAATTAAATTCCAATCAAGAATCACTTGTTGAAGTATATGATCTTAATGGCAGCAAGGTAATGGAAACGCGCATGTTCAATGAGAACGATCAATTGAATATTGAAACGCTCGAAAATGCAATCTATTGGTTGAAAATTTCTACGGCAAATACAATTTGTAAATCCCGGATTGTTAAGGTGAATTAGATTTTTGCGCCCCTAATTTAACATACCGGCAACATCTAGTTAACAACAGGGTGGTATATCAAAAGTACCTTCGCATCAAGCTTTTTCTATTTTCACATGAAACAAAACAAAGGGTTAATTGTCAAGATCTGCTTGTTTTTTCTGTTGATGACCAGCAGTAAAATTGTATATGCAAATTCACCGAATACAGTGGAGAAAAGCGCATTAACGCCACCCCCGACGTACGATGTGTCAAATGATTCAATGTTTTTTGACCTTGGCAATGCTCAAGTTGTCTCTACAGGAGGAAATTATTTTTATGATATACCTGTTTCGATTAAATCAAATGGACCAATTAGTTCATTTGATTTCTGGTTTAAGTTTGATTTAACGAAGATGACCTATGACACGACCTTTAATTTGGTGGGGCCATTGGATCCATACACGTATTACAATCCGATGAACCAATTTGTGAGCAATACGACATCGGGTCCATCAGCGAGTTACTTGGTGCCAATGAATACAACATTGATCAAGTTGCGTTTTCAATTGGCAGGAGCGTGTACTGCAATTGACACGGCGGATTTCAATACTATAACAACTCTTTTAAATGGATCGGTTTGTAAGCATAAATTCAAAACATCTTCTTCATCGGGAGGTTTGATTGTAACAAATCCACCAGTAATTTGTGATGGTTCGTTGGTTAATTTTTCTACGCCAACTGTCTATAATGGACGAACAATTAATGCATGGTCTTGGGACCTTGGAAACGGCGCAACTGCCAACACGCAAAGCACGATCACAACATACAATGGTGCTGCCACTTATACCATTAACTTGAACTATGGCACCATCGATGGGTGTGTATTCAACTATTCAGATAATATTACGGTAAACGTTTTGCCAACCGCTCAGTTTACCTATACGATTGATCCAATCACGGATTCCATCTATTTTACAAACACGTCTTCTCCTGTTGGATCTACTTATTCATGGAATTTTGGAGACAACACCTCTTCAACGGCTTTCGAACCGGTTCACACATACGCAGCGGGTGGAGCTTACAGTGTTATATTAACTGCAATTGTTGCGGGCGCGTGCACAGATCAAGCAACCCAAACAATCATAATTGATATGCCCGTTGCTGGGTTTTTAGTGGATCAAACTTGTTCAGGATTGAACACTCAATTTACAGACACCTCTTCTTATGTACTAGGAAGCATTGTAGGTTGGCAATGGAATTTTGGTGATGGTACAAACAGCAATGTTCAAAATCCAGTGCATGTTTTTTCAATAGCAGGAGATTATCCTGTGACACTGCAGGTGTTAAGTAGCGCTGGACAACTTGTTCAAACAACACAAATTGTTCACATTGACAGCAAACCTCTGGTAGATTTTGCTGCAGCAACACCAATAGGTTGTGCCCCATTTTCGGTAAACTTCAACAACATCACATTTACTGACGCTGGATCCACCTATTTTTGGAGTTTCGGTGACGATAATTTTTCGTCACAAGTGAACCCTGCGCATGTTTACACCAACAGTGGTCAATATTCAGTGCGTTTAATCGTTACGAGTCCTGCGGGATGCACCGATTCAACAACGAAGATCAATTACATTAATGCACAAGCTGGACCAACCGCTGCGTTTTCATATTCTGCTGGTTGTGTGAATTCGCCGATACAGTTTTCAGAAATAGTGACGCCTGGGCTTGAAAATCAATCATGGCAGTGGAACTTTGCAAACGGCCAAACCAGCAACCAACAAAACCCATCACAAGTTTTTTTATCTTCCGGGACCTATTCAGTGGTGTTAACTGTAACCAACCCTGCTGGGTGTTCTGATGATGTCACATTGCCGGTTAGCGTCAACAGTAAACCAACTGTAAACTTTACATCTCCGGTAACGGATGGATGTTCGCCATTGGCAATAAACTTTTCCAGTACCAGTACCACGGCTCCAGGGTCAACGTATCAATGGAATTTTGGTAATGGTTCGTCAGCGTCAATTCAGAATCCAACCTATACTTATGGCGATCAAGGATTATATGATGTAGAATTAATAGTTACAGCACCAGGTGGGTGTTCTGATTCATTAACAATAGCAGATTATATTGATGTATTAAGTGGTATTGTTGCAGACTTTTCTAACTCACAAAACTGTGCAGGACTGGCCACTGACTTTACTGATTTATCTTCTTCTTCTACAGGGGCCACAACTTCATGGAATTGGAATTTTGGCAACGGTAACTCAAGCTCATTATCCGATCCTGTCTATGTTTATGTAGATGCAGGAACCTTTGATGTTTCCCTCATTGTTTCAACGGATCAGGGTTGTTCGGATACAATTGTGAAACCAGTGGTGATCGAAGACAAACCGATTGTCAACTTTGCTGCTTTGCCTGCGGCAGGTTGTTCGCCATTGTCTGTCACGTTCGATGATCTTTCAACAACCCCTTTGGGTTCAACGTATTTATGGAATTTTGGAAATGGAGATACTTCGTCACTGCAAAACCCTACTGAAGTTTATGTTTCAACCGCTAATTATTCAGTGCTTTTGCAGGTAACAACGCCTTATGGCTGTGTGGATTCGTTGCTTTTAGTAGATGCAATTACAATGGAGAAACACCCAACTGCCGCGTACCTTGTTTCAAATGATACGGCAGCTGTGCCACAAGCACAAATTGACTTCATGAATGAATCAGTGTTGTCAACTTCAGTTAGCTGGTCGTTTGGTGACGGCACCTATTCAAATGAGGAAGACCCAATACATATTTTTGCGGACACGGGTATTTATGAAGTCTGTTTAACGGCTGTTAGTCAATATGGATGTACAGATACACTTTGTGAAAATGTTTACATTCTTGCAACGAATAATGTGGCCATTCCAGGTGCTTTTACGCCAAACGGTGATGGTGCAAATGATGTGTTGTATGTGCGTGGCGGACCATTTAAAACGATTCGTATGCAAATCTTCAATGAGTGGGGGAATTTAATTTTTGAAAGTACAGACCAAAGTATTGGATGGACAGGAAACTATAGAGGCGTGCCTCAACCTTCAGGATCTTATGAATACATCATTAAAGGTGAAACCCTCGACAATGAAAACGTGAACCTTTATGGAGTCATTCATCTAAACAGGTATTAAAAAGAGTGTTATGAAAAGGATAGCTTTAGCATTAACCGCGTTGATTTTTGCAACATTGAAGACATACTCCCAGGATTATCATTATGCTCAATTTGATGCTAATCCTACATATTTGAATCCCGCGTTGCTTGGAGAGCGCTTGTCTTCAGAATATACAGGCTTGCGTTTGAATGTGAATTACAGGGATCAAAAATCAAACTACTCAGCAGGACCGGGCAACTACCGAAGTGTTTCGGAAGGATTAGATGTTCCTGTTGGGGATAAATGGACAGTTGGCCAATATTTCAGCAATGACAGAAGTGTGAGCAATGTGTTTACCACAACCAATTTTATGTTTGGAACATCTTATAAGTTAATTGGTAAGAATGTTGATGGTATCGACAAACAGAACCTTGCCGTTGGTGTACAATTTGGTATGTTGAACAAGAGCTATTCTCCGGTAGATTATTCGTTTGACAGTCAATATTCTGCTGCTTCAGCTTCAGGTTTTGATTTGTCACTTCCAAACGGAGAGAACTTTAATACAAGTGTTTTTACACAGTTCAATACCAACGTTGGACTTTACTACAGGGTAAATGTTAAGCCCAATAAAATGAAGGTGTATGCAGGAACTTCTTTGTACAACATTACAGGCAATCGAGAGCGAATAAACGGGGTGAACTTATCCATGCCTTTGCATTTTAATGCACACTTAGGTATTTCATATAAGTTGGACGACAAAGTTTTACTTGAGCCTCAAGTCTTATACATGGCTCAAAATAAAGCCCAGGAATTAAATGTAGGTTCGTTGCTTCATTTTTCATTGAACAAGGACAATGATGCAATCATTGGTTTCAACTGGCGAAACAAAAATGCGTTTATTGTGCAGCTTGGGCTAAGAGTGAAAGGTATTACGCTGCGCACAAGTTATTGTTTTGTGAACAGTTATCTTATAGAGTATAAAAATAGAGGGTTGGAGTTTTCGCTGGTCTATACCTCTCCTAAGAAAACATACAGAAGTAATTTCTAATTATACTGGCGCAGTGGCGCAGTATTTAAATGAGTTGGGGTATTCGCTTGAAGGCCCTTCCTGATGTGTTTCAAATGTGTTTCAAGGACTTCATCGAGTATAAATGAAATATTGTCTGGATAATTCACTTGTATGCTTTTGTTTGAGGCGATCCATTGGCTCAATCTTGCGATCGTATTGGCATTTATGTGATCAATTACCGGCACACCAAGACTTTCGAGACTAGCTGCGTTGCATAGCTGTTCATACTGGCCTTTCATTGGGACAACAAGTAATTTTTTCCCAAGGTACAACGCTTCTGCTGGTGTTTCGAAACCAGCACCACAAACAACCCCCAGAGATGTGGCCATACTTTCTAAGAATCGCTCATTGTTTAAGGGACACAGCGTAAAATTATTTACAATGGTAACCTCTTCAACTTCCGGGGTAAAGATGTGCCAAAATGCCGATTCAATGCTAGACAATTGCTCAATGAGGTAAGAGGAAGTGTATGCAGGCAAATAAACCGTGTAATGATTTTTGCACTCATTTAAATCAAGCTCACGTACTTGTTTTCGTATCACCGGAGTGAAAATGAAATCATTGTATTCTTGAAAATGAAACCCATATTTGAAGGGGATAGGACATATGCGCTCAAGCAAAAATTTTCCCAATAGCGCTTTATTGACCGCCTTTGGAGCATTTTGATCGATAACCGCCGCCTGGTGACTAAGCTCAACGCAGTTTGTTCCTTTTAATTTACAAGCCCACGCCGTTACAGGTTCAAAGTCATTTATAACAAGGTCGTACTGTTTTACGGGCACCTTAACTATTTCTTGTCCAAGACGCAACAGGCTGTTTTTATGGTAGGTTTTGGAGAAATCAATACCGCCAGTTTTTCCAGCAAAGAAGGTAAGTCCCTTCATTCTGTATTTAACTTCAAAAGGCAATTCAAGATCTTTGTTTGCGCCACTGATAAGCACATCGGTTTCAACCTTTTCTTTTAACAAAGGAACGATTTCCTTTGCTCTTGAGATATGTCCGAAGCCTGTCCCTTGAAATGCGTACAACACTTTCATTTTCAGTTGGCTTTAAAGTTTGACATTTGAAACTCCTCCAATAAATCAGCGAAAATCATTTTGCTGTTTTTGTCTGCCTGCTTCAATTCTTGAGACTCATTATCATCTTCTTTTTCAAGGCTTTTAGCTAATGGGTCATTAGCATAACTATAGAGCGACCATTTTCCTTCGGTATATTCAAGGGCAGTTAGGTTTTCTACCCAATCGCCGGAGTTGAGATACAATACAGATTGTTCTTGCTCGTTTTTGTAGGACTTGATTGCAGGTTGATGGATATGGCCACAAATCACATAATCGTAGCTTTTTTCCATGGCTATCTCAGTAACAGTGCTTTCAAAGTTGTTGATGAACTTGATGGCGCTTTTCACATTGTCTTTGATTCTTTTTGAGAAAGAGAGTCTTCCGCGACCCAGTTTTACACTCACCCAGTTAACTAACGTGTTTAAAACAATGAGCAAATCATATCCTTTTCCGCCCAATTTTGCTAGCCAGATGGAATGTTTCATTGTAACGTCAAAAACATCTCCATGAAAAACCCATGCTTTTTTGCCGTCTAGGTTGAGCATTACTTTGTTGGCAATCTCAAAACCACCCATTTGAAAGCCCTTGAACTTTCGAAGCATTTCGTCGTGATTTCCTGGAATGTAATACACTTTTGTTCCTTCACTCAACAAGGATGTTATGTATTTGATGACCTTCATGTGACTTTTAGGAAAATAGCGTTTGTTGAACTGCCAAATGTCAATGATATCACCATTTAGGATAAGTGTTTTGGGCTGGATAGTTTTTAAGTAGTTCAGTAATTCTTTGGCGCGGCTTCCGTAAGTGCCTAAGTGTAAATCAGATATTACGACTACCTCGGGTGTACGTTTAGTAAAATTTTCCATGAATAAATAATTGTAAGTGGTGGTTTCTTGTTCCTTTCAAATAACTGAAAACAATGTGTTCACTTTTCAAGGGATACAGACAATTCAGAGTAGCGACTTTCATCTTGGCAAAGGTCGAAAGCGTACATCATAAAATTGTTAAAGGAGAATTAAGTTTGTGTGGTGTTTTCTTTGTTCCCCAATTATTTTTGCCGCGTATTTTTCATAATTATTTAATATGAAAAAAGGTATAAATTTTTTTTATATATTTCGTCTGTGCTTAAATGTTTTAGCTGGCCAAGGTTAAGTTTGAATCCTATACTAAAGTCGGTTTTGTTCCAATCATAATATAGACTACTATGAAGATCAGGCTGTTTTTTCGGGTAATAATGTTCTTCTTCTTTGCTGCGCTTGTTCAAAAATCATATTCTCAAGGTTTTAAAGGCAAGCTTAAGACAAAATTGACCAATGTTAAAGAATTAAAACAAAGAATAATGAAAAAAAGAAGATTACTTTTATCTGTGGTTGCAGCGTTTGGTCTCACAACAGTAAGTTTGAGAATTCATGCTCAAGTTAGTGAGTATTCGTTTGCACAGTTATCAGGGACCTATACAGAATTAACTTCTAGTACTGTTTTAGGAACAACAACGGGAAATGAGGGAGGAACACCTTCGCTTGATGCAGAGGTTTATAATTTAAATGCCTTGCCATTTGCTTTTTCTTTCAATGGCGTGCCTTACAATCAAATTTATGTGTCGTCAAATGGATTTATTACGTTTGGTTCAATAGCACCCTTGGGAACAAATAATTCTCCACTAAGTGATACCGCTACCTATGACGGTGCCGTTGCTGCTTGGGGGGGGGATTTGAACGGTGTTTTTAGTTTGGAAGGTAGAACTAGTACAATTTCATGGGCAGTTGAAGGCACCTTCCCAAATAGAGAAATAGTAATACAGTGGAAAGATTTTCGTCCAGCTTACTCTCTTTCTACAACAAATACTGCAGTACTAGATTTTCAAATCAGATTGTTAGAAACATCTAACGTTATCCGTGTGGTTTATGGCCCTTCGTCTCATATAATAGGTGGAGGAGAAATTAATGCTCAGCGGCAGGTTGGTTTGAGGGGTTCATCCAATCTATTTCCAACGAATGTGAATAATAGACAAAATGGTACAACCTTATCGATCAATTCAAGTACTTCGGGAATAGCCAATACAAGTATCCAATCTTTTTCAAGTCTTAACGCTACCCCAGGAACTCATACAAATGGTAAGATTTACGAATGGACACCTCATACATGTTTTACTCCGGAAGGATTATCATCAACAGTTATCTCTTTAACTGATGCTAATTTTTCATGGAACGCTTCAGCGTCTGCCTCTTCTGGATATGATTATTTTGTGTCAACTGTAAATACTGCTCCAACTGTTGGAACTTCTCCAACTGGATCAACAACGTCAACTTCTGTTTCTCTCGCTGGGTTAACAGACAGTACCAGCTATTATGTCTGGGTTCGTTCCAATTGTGGCTCAGGAAATTTAAGTAATTGGTCTGTTGTATCTAGTTTTTATACAGCATATTGCTCGCCTCAGCCACCAGATAACGACAACCCATTTTGGATATCTGCTTTTCACACTTTATCATGTGTCTCAAACTTTTCTTACACTTCTAATTATGGAATAGGGGGTTACCGCAACCTATTTGGAAACTTTACGGCTAGCAACTATGCAGGAGCAACAACCGATCTAGCAATTACAGCATCTTATGGCTACATTGTTGATAGTGTTATGGTTGCTAGTTCAGCAGGATTCGCTGTTTGGATTGATTGGAACAATAACTTTGTTTTTGAAACAATCGAAAGGGTTTTTAACACGACATCATATGCTACATCTGCAAACTGTTCATTCATCGTTCCTGTTGGAACTCCAAACGGTTCTTATCGAATGAGAGTAGTAGCGGATAAAAATTCATCAAATCCAACAAACCCCTGTGCCTCATTAATTCAGGCTGAATTTGTTGACTTTACTTTTAATGTTGTTGATGTTCCTTCGTGTTTTCCTCCAACAGCTTTGGTTACTTCTTCATTAACAACAACTGGAGTAACGGTCTCTTGGACAGCTCCTACTCCTTTACCAGAGAATGGGTACCAATATATCGTCTCAACAACATCTGGTTTTCCAGGTGAACTTTCTAATGAAATCGCTGCTGGAGCAACTCCAACCGGAACTGTTGCGGCAGGTGTTACAAGTTTAGTACTTACAGGATTAATTCCAAATACCACATATTACGTTTTTGTTGCTTCCGTTTGTGGGTCAACGGTGAGTTCGTGGTCTAACAGTGTGACACTCTATACTGGTTATTGCATTCCTGCGCCTCTCTATGTTGATGGAACAGGAATTACAAATGTTGATTTTGGTACAATTTATAATACCACAGGAGCTGAACCAGGAAACTATGGTAATTATTCTGCGCAGTCAAATAACGTCACTCAAGCAACCACAGCGACCTTAGTAATAACTTATTCTACCGGTTACCCTTACAATACTAAAATTTGGGTTGACTGGAATGATGATTTAGACTTTAACGATGTTGGAGAAGAAGTTTATGTAGGTACTTCTTTAGCAGCAGATCCAACAACTTTAACGGCAACATTTACTGTGCCATTAACAGCTCCGCCAGGTGCTCATAGAATGAGAATTGGTGGACAACCTGACGAGTCTGCAGTACCATGCAGCAATGATGTATGGGGATCTTTTGAAGATTATACTCTCAATGTTATTACCGATACCTGTTTACCTCCAACAACTTTTGCTACTTCTTATTTAACAGCAACTAGTGTCACTGTTTCATGGACAGCCCCATCTCCAGCTCCTGATAACGGATACCAATATTTTGTATCTACTTCAGCTGGATCTCCAGCAGTTGGTGCTACACCAACAGGAACAGTTGCCGCAGGCACAACTTCAGTAGTAGTAACTGGTCTTAACGCAAATACAAGTTATTATGTATTTGTTGCTTCAGTTTGTGGAACGGATGTTAGTGCTTGGTCGCCACAAATCATAATTTCTGGGGATCCCCCGCCTGAGCTCAATTATTGTGCCCCAGACATTACGGTCAACTCTTCTGACGAATTTTGTGGTGCCAAGGTCAATAGAACAGTGATTTACGATATTCCTCTTGCACAATTGTCGGGGCCAAATTTTACCTCGACGGACGCCTGCTATCCGGGATATCCACAGGTGTATTTTAATGATTCCATTGGAATTTCATGGTCGGATCTTGGTTCCGAAGCGCCCACCTCTGTTTACATTGAATACATTGAAGGATACAACGAGGCCGGACTCGAATTGAATGCCACATTCAATGGGGTACAGAATGGTGTATACAATTCTGGTTCTGACATTGATTACATTGGCACATGTGATCCTGTTGTTTCCTATCAAACACTTTCTATTGAAAATTATAATGTTGGGGGCATAAATTCTGTCACAATCGATTTGCCGGGAAGTTCGATATTGGGATTTGTAGAGAATCCCGCTGTTTTTCAGGGATATGCCAGGGTTTATGTTATTTATCAAGGTCAAATGGATCTTGGGAGTCCCTATTTTACGGATAATTTTGACGGCACAATAACGACGAACAATGCCCCTCAATTATTTCCGATAGGTACAACCGTTGTGACATGGACAGCCACCGACAGTGGTGGTAATACCACGACGTGTCAGCAAGAGGTCACGGTGGTAGATGTGGCGCCAAAACCTGATGTGGTCTCTTTGCCTGACGTAATAGGTGAATGTTCTGTCAATAGTTTATCACCCCCCACTGCCACGGACAATTGCGCAGGTGCTATCACGGGAACCACAACCACCATTTTTCCTGTTACCACTCAGGGAGCTACCCTAGTAACGTGGAGTTTTGATGACGGAAGTGGTAATGTTTCCACCCAGACACAGAATGTGATTTTGGATGACGTCACCGCACCGGTTCCGGATATCGCGACCCTGCCGGATGTTTTAGGAGACTGTTCAGTTAATTCCATTGAAGCTCCCACAGCAACAGACAATTGTGGAGCGCTCATTACTGGTATGACAGCCGCATCATTTCCAATCAGCACACAAGGAACTCATATAGTCACTTGGACATTTGACGATGGGAATGGAAATGTTTCAACCCAAACGCAGAATGTGGTGTTGGATGATGTAAATGCACCTGTTCCAGATATCGCGACCCTGCCGGATGTTTTGGGAGAGTGTTCAATTAATTCCATTGAAGCTCCCACAGCAACAGACAATTGTGGAGCGCTCATTACTGGTATGACAACCGCATCATTTCCAATCAGCACACAAGGAACACATTTAGTGACCTGGACTTTTGACGATGGTAAGGGTAATGTTTCTGTCCAAACGCAGAATGTGATCTTGGATGATGTCACGCCGCCGTTACCTGATTTAGCTACTCTGCCGGATGTTTTGGGAGAGTGTTCAATTAATTCCATTGAATCTCCTACAGCAACAGATAATTGTGGAGCAGTCATTACGGGCTCAACAACAGCGCTATTTCCAATAACATCAGAAGGGATTCATTTAGTGACTTGGACTTTTGACGATGGCAATGGCAATGTTTCAACCCAAACGCAGAATGTGGTGTTGGACGATGTCACAGCACCGTCCACTCCAACAGTTTTAACAATAATTGAAGAGTGTTCGGTGACATTGGTCGCGCCTGTAGCATCGGATAATTGTTCAGGCAACATTGTTGGTGCAACGACAACACCATTTCCTATAACGGAGCAGGGTATCCATACAGTGATTTGGGTCTTTGATGATGGAAATGGAAATAGTTCTTCGGTAAATCAACAAGTGATCATTAATGACTTTACTGAGCCCGAAACACCGGTTTTGGAAAACGTAACGGCCAATTGTGAGGTGATATTATCTCCTCCTACTACAACCGATAATTGCACTGGGTTGATCACTGGCGCCACTACTACCGTTTTTCCGGTTACCGCACCTGGAACCACGATTGTTATGTGGACATTCGATGATGGAAATGGTAATTATGTGCTTGTCTATCAAAATATAAATATCACCCCATTAGAGGCTTCAGTTTCCGTAAGCGGGTTTACGCTTACGGCACAGAATACGAATCCGGACGTTTCCTATCAATGGATTGATTGTGGAAATTCAAATGCTCCGTTAATTGGTGAGAACGGCGTTTCTTTCACGGTATCTGAAAGTGGAAATTATGCTTTGCAAGTGACTCAGAATGGTTGTACTGAAACAAGTGAATGTTACGAAATTTCCACGCTCGGAATCACACAGGCTCTTCAGGATAAATGCCATATTTATCCAAATCCTGCCTCATCAGAGATCTTTATTGAAAGTAAAGCAAACGGAACGTATATTTTGCAAGACATGAATGGAAAGATGGTGCTCGAGGATAAATTCAATTCAGGTAAAAACAAGGTTGACCTGGATACAATTCAAACGGGGATGTACATCTTAACAATTTACACAGAAACCTCATTTGAAAGAATAAAATTATCGGTTGAAAGGCAATAAGCGGATTTTATTGATGAAGCGTAACTACCTTAAATAATAACTGATGCTGGACTTTTTAAACTTGTTTTGCTTCGGCCCATTGAAGATTTTCAAATTAAATTCATACATTCGAAGTGTTGCTAAAACTAAACTATGCTAAAACTTTTACTCGCTTTATCGGGTTTTATCTTTTCACAAGCGCTATTTTCACAAGGTTTTCAGGTGAATTTCCAAGGTCAGAAACAACAGGGAATGGGCTGTGCTGGAACGGCACTTTTTCAGGATGGGGCTAGTCTTTTTTACAATCCGGGTTCGGCAGGTTTCTCCAATGAAAATTCAGTAAATGTTGCAATGACGGGTGTTTTAGCAAATGTATTGTATGTGGATTCTGCTACCGGACAAGGCTACAGAACAAATTCACCTACCGGCACCCCTTTTTCGGCGTATGGCCTTTTTCAGTGTAAAAAAGAGGCGCGCTTAAAATACGGTATCGCCGTTTACACGCCATTTGGCAGCACAGTGCAATACGAGGACGGCTGGATTGGTCGCTTTGCCCTTACCAGACTTGAATTAAAAGCAATATTTATACAACCAACACTTTCTTTTCGTTTCAATGATTATGTGAGTATTGGTGGCGGACCAATCTTAACAACTGGCAATGTGAATTTGCAAAAGGATATTCCAGTGCAATTTGCAGATGGATCTTATGCTCATGTTGAGCTTTCCGGTAAAGCAATTGGGTATGGCTTTAATGCAGGAATTCATGCTAAACTTTCAGAACAGTTGGCGCTTGGTTTGACCTATCGATCCCAAGTAAACATGAACCTCAATAATGGATATGCAACTTTTACCGTGCCAAGCTCATTGGAGCCAAATTTCCCCTCTGGGAAGTTCACCTCTTCTTTGCCATTGCCAAGCGTAACGACAGTGGGATTGGCATTCACACCGTCAGAAAAATTTGCTGCAGTGCTCGATATTAATCATGTTGGGTGGAAGGCCTATGACATGTTGGCGTTTGATTACGAACAAAACACGGCTTCCTTAGCGGATACAAAATCGGCAAGGAATTACAAAGATATTTTTGCCTTTAGAGGTGGATTTTCCTATCGCGTAATGGAAGAAATGGATGTGCGTTTAGGTGGTGGATACGGGTTTTCTCCAGTTCAAAATGGGTATGTAACCCCAGAAACACCCGACAAAAACAGAGCGTACTATACTTTCGGTTGGACATACCGATTCGGAGAACATTTTTCAATGGATGTATCAGTGTATTATACCCAAATAAAACGCGGCGACAGAAATTTAGAAACAAATCTAGCAGGTACATTCACCACAAAGGCAATAGCACCAGGCTTTTCTTTGGTTTATAAATGGTAATAAACGTATGAAATATTATTTTTTAATCGCATTTATTGGTTTAGGAATCACTTCCTGTAAACCGAAATTTGAAGAACCGGAAATGTCGGCGGGAGAAATCAATCCTACTCGTTTTGTTATGGTAGGTGGCGCCCACACCGCGGGTTACATGGATGATGCATTGTACTTTGATGGCCAGGAAAATTCCTTGGCCAATTTGATTGCTGGTCAATTGGAAAAAGTAGGCGGAGGAAGTTTTTATCAGCCACTGGTTAGTGCGAACTCTGTGGGGGTGAATCTTAATGGACTTTCAAAATTAAAATTAGGATACAAAACAGATTGTGAAAATGTAGCATCACTATCTCCCTTGCGGGTTGCAGCGACGGGAGATCTGTCAATATGGTCTGATAACTTGTACAATGCCAATTCCCACTTTGGAAACTATGGTGTGCCTGGTTTAAAAGTGAGCGATGCGTTTACTGCAAATTATGCCGCTCAAAACAATTATTTCAACCGAATGAAATCCGCCATTTCTGCCTCAGTAATGGAAGATGCCATGGCGCAAAATCCAACTTTTTTCTCCTTATTTTTAGGCTTGGATGATGTTATGGCCTACGCAAAGGCGGGGGGAAAAGATCAAACATTACCAACAGTATTAGAATTTCAATCGGATTATACGGCTGTTGTCGAGGAGCTTATTTCATCAGGAGCAAAGGGAGTATTGGCAACGATTCCTGATGTGACAGAAATGCCTTATTTCAATACAATTCCTTGGAATGGACTAACATTGGATGCAGCAAATACTGCATTATTGAATTCTAATTTTAATCCCCTGTTCTATTATTCAGAGGGGAGTAATCCATTTCTGATTGTTGATTCAACTGCTAATGAATTTTTTCAGCGTCAAGTACAACCAAATGAATTAATGTTATTAAGTCTACCGCTTGATTCTGTTAAATGCAATCTAATGGGGGTTTTTGTTCCAATTCGTGATGAGTTTGTGTTAGACCAATCTGAAATCCAACTGCTTAGAACTAGGTTAGCTCAATACAATAATGCGATAATTTCAATTGCAAACCAATACAATTTAGCCCTGGTTAGGGTGGATGAATTTTGTTCTAACTTAAAACCGGGCTTTACATACAACGGCGTTTCAATGAGTGCTAAATTTGTTTCTGGTGGTGCCTATTCTATTGATGCAATCCACTTTAATGCCAAAGGAAATGCTTTGTTGGCAAATGAATTTATAAAATCAATAAATCTTAACTATAAATCCCGCATTCCACAGTTGAATTCTAATGCGTTCAATGCAACTTTATTTCCCTAAATCTAATAATTATGAAAAAAATCACTTTAATATTTAGCTGTTTAATTGCTGTAACCATTTGGGCGCAATCACCATGTTCTACTGGAAGATATGCTACTGATGTGTTTACTAACTTCACAACGGAAAGTAATATTGTCTATGGTGAAAACACGTCATGGAATGGGGCATCTAATACTTTAAAACTTGATGTTTACCAACCAGCGGGGGACACTGTAACAAAAAGACCCCTTGTAATTTTTGTTCATGGAGGAAGTTTCCTTTTTGGAACTAAAACGGATGGGGATATGGTTACAATGTGTCAGCGTTTTGCTAAAAAAGGATATGTAACAGCCTCTATTGATTATAGATTAGGTAACGCGTTTGATTCTGCGAATGCCATTAAGGCAGTAGTTCGAGCAGTGCAAGATTTACGTGCAGCAGTGCGCTTTTTCTATAAAGATAAAAAAACGACGGATACATATAAAATTGATACCAACAATATTTATGTAGGGGGAAGTTCCGCAGGAGCTATAACTGCTCTTCATTTAGCATATCTAAATCAAGAATGTGAGGTTTCTGACTACCTTAGTCAGGCCACAATCACCCAGTTGGGTGGCTTAGAGGGCACCAGTGGAAATCCCGGGTACTCATCAAAAGTTCGTGGAGTATTAAATGGATGCGGGGCCTTAGCTCGTTACAGCTGGTTAGAAGCAGGTGATGTTCCAATTGCCTCTGTTCATGGCACGAATGATGGAACGGTAAAATATAATCGTGGTATTGTTAACCCAGGTATTCCGATAATTTATCTTGATGGAAGCAGAATGATTCACGAAAGGGCATGTGCAGTTGGTGTTGAAAATCAATTTTATACGTTCAAAGGTGCGCCACATGTCCCTTATGCGAGTAGTGCTGCTTATATGGACACAACGGTTAATTTCTTCAGAGATTTTTTAATAAAGCAACTTGGTTGTACAGATGCAGTGCTACAACCTGAAAATGCGTGGTTGGAAACTGCTACACTTTATGCTATCAATTACTGTAATGAATCAGCAGTTAATGAGGTATGTGCTACATCAGGATTGGCTGAAAACAAAGAAATGAAATTGTTGGTTTATCCAAACCCTGCTAAGAATGATGTGCAGGTAAAGTGGGGAGCGACCTTGAATATGAACATTGAACTGTATGATTTTGCTGGAAGAAAATTAGTGAACGAAAATGTTTTGTCAGACGGCTATACGCTTAGAAGAGGCAATTTGCAGTCAGGAACATATATTCTAAAGCTTACTGATAAGAGTGGATACACTTTGGTAAAGAAATTGATTTTTAACTGATGAGATTACTTCTTTTCTTTGTTCTCAATTTTGGAGCCCTCTACGTGGGGGCTCTTTTGATGAATGGTAGTCCCGCAACAAATGAATGGTATCAGCAATTAGATAAAGCGCCATGGACGCCGCCGGGATGGTTTTTCGGACTGGCGTGGACAACGATAATGATTTGTTATTCCATTTACATGAATCAGCTTTGGAAAACTGCGGAGAATAAAAAACAACTAATATTTCTCTATAGCGTTCAATGGTTATTGAATGTGGTTTGGAATCCTGTTTTTTTCGCTTGGCACCAAACGTTATTGGGTTGTTTCGTGATTTTTTCATTGATTATCATTCTGCTATACAAACACAAAATGTTTTCATCAAAAGCTTGGATAACCACTCTTCTGCTTTTGCCCTATGTTTTATGGCTCTGTGTTGCTCTTTCGTTGAATGTTTATGCGGTTTGAAAACAATAAATTTAAAGTCTACAAAGGCATCTATTCGAAGGGAATTTCTAAGGTTAATATTAAGTTTCTTTTTTAAGCTTGCACAAAGGCAACGAATTGTATTTCTTTGCGTTTTGAAATAAAGAAGGCGACACAACTGAACTTTGGAAAATTTACCTTTCAATTTTGAAATCACCTTCTTTTTTAGTAAAATCAATGTCCATTTGATGAGCGATGCGTTTGCTGCTGACATATGTTTTACTGATAGTGCCACTTATTGGCCTTTCACAACCACCTACGGCCCAGTTTGTTAGTGGAAATGTTGTCGCGTGCGTAGGAGAAGCCGTTAATTTCACAGATCTTTCAGTTGCAAACGGTTCACCCATCATCGGTTGGTCATGGGATTTTGGTGATGGCAATGCCTCTATTGCAGTGAATCCATCTCACAGTTATTCTACAGCTGGAAACTACACCATAATTCTTGTTGTATCAGCGGCTAATGGTCAGGCGGACTCTGAGGTAAAGTTTGCTTACATAACGATTAATCCAAAACCCATCCCCGATTTTTCCTCTACAGCAGATGGATGTGCACTTCCCGTAGGCGTTACGTTTACAAACATTACGATTGGTGGCCAAAGTTATGAATGGGATTTTGGAAATGGCCAAACCTCAACTTTGGAAAATCCAGCGATGGTTACCTATGCTGTTGCAGGAAATTATTCTGTTACATTAATTTCAACCAATTCCTTTGGTTGTAAGGACACCATTACTCAGAATATTGTAATTTCTGATTTCCAAGCTGGAATTACGGCCCCCGCGACGGCATGTGAGGGCGCGCCGATTAACATAACTGATAATTCAACTGTTGGTGTAAATGTTTGGAACTGGACCTTTGCAGGTGGAAATCCAGCTGGATCAACCAATCAGAATGAAGTTGTGACCTATCCGTCGCCTGGTGTTTACACGATTCAATTAACTGCTCAAAATACAATTGCCGGTTGTTCTGATAATACGAACCAGATTATTACTATTCTTCCTACTCCAACGCCAACATTTACAGGAACACCAACATCAGGTTGTGCACCCCAAGCAGTCAACTTTACAAATACAACAGGTTCGCCTGGAACTTATATTTGGGACTTTGGCGATGGCTCTTCTTTCAACGGCACAACACCTCCGCCCCACACCTATTCTGCCGATGGTTCCTACTCGGTTGGACTGACATATACGGATTCGAATGGATGTTTCGGCTCAACACTTTTAAATAATTATATTAACCTCACGTCTCCAATCGCTTCATTCACAGCACCTGTTTTGAATGGCTGCGCGCCGCTTTCCGTTCAGTTGGCATCAACTTCTGTTTCCGCAATAGACCCTATCGTTGATTGGCAATGGGATTTTGGAGACGGAACATCATTCAATGGCGAAGTACCACCTCCTCATGATTATGCTGTAGGTACATACGCGGTGACATTAACAATTACAACCCAAGGCGGCTGTGTGGAAACTGTGACAATTCCAAGTTACATACAAGTAGGTCAAATAGATTTGGTTGATTTCAGTTGGAACCCACCTGTTTCATGTGCCAATGAGCCAATTGACTTTGTTGATGAAAGTATCATTTCTGCGCCGCACGACCCTAGTGAGGTGACCTATTCATGGGATTTTGGAGATGGAGGCACTTCTACGTTAGAAGACCCAAGTTATCCGTATTCTGCAGACACCGGGTACTTTGATGTGCAGCTCGTTGTTGAATTTAGGGGTTGCTTAGATACTTTAATTGAACCGAACGCTGTATATATACTTGCGCCAATTTCAATATTTCAACCCTCGCAATCATTGTTTTGCAATCCAGCATCTTTTCCAATTACAGTTGCAGTGAACGATAATTCAATTATTGGGATCTTGTCTGATGATGCAGATATGACCTGGAATTGGGGAGACGGCACCTCAACAAGCTATGACGATCCTGATTTTGATGACCCGGATCAGGGTTCAACGAGTCATGATTACTCCGCATATGGTTCCTATACGATTACTCAAATAATTAACAACTACACGACAGGGTGCGTTGATAGTTCAAATACAGTCATAAATATTTCTCAAACCATAGCAGAGCTATCAGCTGATACGGACAGTTTGTGTTTAGGCTTTCCATTGACGGTTACATCAACATCGACATCAACTCACCCATTTGGAACTTTTAATTGGAACATGGGTGATGGGCAATTTCTAAATGGTAATAACCTCCCTTATGTTTATGGCACTTCGGGTAATTATTCGATCACACTAACTGCCACCAATGCCTTAGGATGCGCGGACACAGAAACACTGACACCCATAACGGTTCTGCAGCCGCCAACAGCAGGGATATCAGCAAATGACTACATGGGTTGTTCCCCCTTTCTAGTGACCTTTTCCAATAATTCTTTAGTACAAGGGAATGGAGTTCCACTAGACAGTTTTCAATTTACATTTTTTGATGATGGCTCCATTGTTAATACAAACAATGTACTGACAACCGTGGATCATACCTTCAATTCTTCAGGCGCGTTTGCGGTTGAAATAATTGCGACAGATCAATTTGGCTGCGTTTCACCACCATCTTCCGCAATAATTTCCGTGACGAAGCCCTTTGCAGATTTTAATGTCCAGAATGTTGTTTGTAATAATGAAAGTTTCACAGCAAATAATAATTCGATTGGATTGGAACCTATGACCTATCAATGGTTCGTTGATGGGACACAAGTGAGTACGAACACAAATTATTCTTCTTCTTTTAATGAACCGTTTGACCCACTTTCATCCAGTGCTTCACATGATTTAATGTTGATAACAACAGATGCAAATGGCTGTAAAGATACCATGCAGCAAACGATAGTTGTTTCAACGCCTATTGCAGCCTTGAGTTATTTGCTAGATGGTGCCGCTACTAATGCCAACGGCGATTTTGTTTGTCCACCTGTATTTGCGGATTTTACAGATCAAACATTAAGTTATGGATCTATTTCAACCTGGTCATGGACCTTCGGAGATGGTAAAACATCCAATCTTCAATCACCTAGTAACACATATGTTTTTCCGGGAACATACAGCGCCTCATTGTCGATAACAGATGAGTTTGGTTGCACAAGTGATACAGTATTGATCGATTTTCTGACGATTTTTGGTCCAACAGCATCCCCCACATGGTCAGATTTTGTAAATGCCTGTGGCTTAAATGTTTCATTGGAAATCGGTGTTACCCAAAATGTGACTTCGAATGTGTGGAATTTAGATGACGGTTCAATCGTCAATGATCAAAACAGCGTGACACATATCTACTCCGTGCCCGGTACCTATGAGCCATTTGTAACGGTTTACGATGCTAACAATTGTCAAGTAATTTATCCTTTAGGCCCGTTTACGCTTACTCAGCCTCAACTTTCCATTAATGCGCTAGGGGATGTAATTCTTTGTCATGGTTCGGCAGATGGAAATATAACAGGAACAGTTACTGGAGGGGCAGCGCCTTATGTTGTTACCCTTAATCAAACAGGAACAACTCAAGCGATTGCTATTGATGGTGGTAGTTTTGATTTTGGAGGATTGAGTGGAGTTCCAAGCGGGGGATTTGCTTCATACACAGTTACGTTAACAGATGCATCGGGCTCCCTGTGCAGTGTCACTTCTGCAGCGGTCAATATTACGGAACCTTCTTTACCCGTTTCAGTGGTAATAGATGCACAGCAAAACATCATTTGTTTTGGAAACGCAACAGGTTCAATCAATGTAACAGCCAGCGGAGGAACAGCTCCTTATTCTTATTCATGGACAGGCCCGAATGGTTTTACGTCTTCTTTGGAGGATCTCTCTGGGTTGGTTGCAGGAACCTACTCTTTGCAAGTAGTTGACATAAATGGATTGACAGGCGGTTGCGCCTCTTCTTTGAGTGTTACTTTAACGCAACCAACGAGTGGATTGATCGTTAGTTTGGATAATCAACAAAATGTGGATTGTTTTGGCAATGCCTCAGGATCAATAAACGTAACAGCATCTGGCGGAACAGCCCCATATACTTATTCGTGGATTGGCCCGAATGGCTTCACCGCCACCTTAGATGACATTACGCTGTTGGCGGCTGGGAATTATTCTCTAACTGTAAGTGATGCAAATACGGGGAATGGAAACTGTACTGCTATTTTGAACGTATCTATATTAGAGCCAGCTCAATTAAATGCTTCTATTAATGGTGATGCAATCGCGTGTTTTGGTGATGAAGATGGTAATATTATCGGCACAGTTACAGGAGGTGTAGCGCCTTATACTGTTACATTGGATCAAAACGGAGCCACACAAGTTGTGGGAAGTGATGGGGGAGGTTTCGATTTTAACGGATTGAGTGGAGTGCCTAACGGAGGTTTTCCTGCGTATAGTGTTTCAATCATAGATGCAAATAACTGTAGCCAAGCTTCCTCTTCTGTAAGTATTTCTGAACCTTCAACACCTTTATCGGTTGTTTTAAATAGTCAAGTGGATATTCTCTGTTTTGGTAATTCAACGGGCTCAATCAGTGTAACAGCTAGTGGCGGAACAGCCCCTTATTCCTATTCATGGACGGGACCGAATGGTTATACCTCGAATACAGAAGACCCTGTTGGACTTTTTGTAGGCACCTATAATTTAACAGTGACCGATGCAAATGGATCAACTGGAGGATGTTTGGCTAGTTTAACAGTTAGCATAGTAGAACCAGCAAATCCTGTGGTTGCAGTCCTTGATGGTCAGCAAAATGTTTTATGTTTTGGAAATAGCGATGGTGCAATAACTATATCTGTTTCAGGTGGTACAGCGCCATACACATATGGTTGGTCAGGGCCTGGAGGGTTTGTTTCGAACAACGAAGATTTATCGGGACTTATAGCGGGAAATTATAGTTTAATTGTGACTGATGCGAATGGGGCTGTTGGTTCATGTGCTTCATCATTGAATGTGACAATTCAACAACCTACACCTTTAACGATTACTACATCTGTCACGACGGATTATAATGGCTATGGAGTTTCTTGTTATCAACTTTCTGATGCTGCAATTTTGGCAGTTGTCGGCGGTGGAGTTCAATTCCCGGGCGGTGTTTATAGTTATAGCTGGACGGCAGATCCTGCAACACCTTCTGCAATAGTTCCTGTTGGACAAGAAGGGTTAATGAATCCTAATGGTCTCACTGCAGGAAATTATTTGGTTACCGTAACAGACAACAATGGTTGTTCTATCAACGATCAGATTTTGGTGACCGAACCATCAGAGCTTCAAATCAGTAGTCTAGTCCCTTCACTTTATCCGAACGGGCTAAATATTTCTGGATGTAGTCCAGATGGTTTCGCAGACGTTACAGCAATTGGCGGTGTTCCAGCTTACACTTTTGATTGGAGCAATGACGGAGTAGGGGATTTTAATGATCCAACCCAGGTTATAGATCTAGCTGGCGGATGGCTTTATGTGGTTGCACAAGATTTGAATGGTTGTCAAGCGGATGACAGCGTTTTTATGACGTTTGATTTTAATTTAGTAACGGCATCTGCACAATCTTTTGTTTTTCCTTCAGGAGATAATATCAGCTGCTTTAATTTCAGTGATGGCGCTATTGATTTGACAGTGAATGGAGGAACATCTCCTTATGCTTATTCGTGGGTTGCGGATCCGGCTACTCCAACTGCATTAATTCCCGCAGGACAAGAAATAGTGCAAGATCCAAATGGTGTTACTGCTGGAAATTATATCGTTACGATTACAGATCAAACGGGTTGTACGGTGACAACCAGTATAAATTTGAGTCAGCCTGTAGGCATACAGGCTTCAGCAGTTGTTCCTGATTTGGGTGGATACAATGTGGCGGGATGTCTTGAAAATGGGTCCATCGACCTTACTGTATCAGGAGGAAGCCCAGGCTACACCATTCTATGGAGTAATTCAGAAACTACGGAAGACATTGACTCATTGGCTGCAGGACCATATTCAGTTGAAATCACAGATATTAATGGCTGTCAATTTATTCTTGATACAGTATTGATCGAGCCTGCACCGCTTACAGCTGTGACAACTGTGACAACAGACTACAATGGTTCCGATATTTCCTGTTTTAATGCATCGGATGGAGGTATTATAGCAACTATTTCAGGTGGAGCACCAGCCTATATTATTCAATGGTTTGATTCATTGGAAAACTTTCTGGGAGACCAAGCAGCTCTAAATGGTTTACCTGACGGGACTTATACAGTGATTGTTCAAGATCAAAATGGCTGCTTAGACACAAGCGTTGTCAATTTACAAGAACCAACACTTGTTCAGTACGATATATCCGTGCTTTCGAATTACAATGGATGGGATATTTCTTGTTTCGGTGCAGCAGACGGAATGATTGACTTCTTGATTACAGGTGGTACACCTGGATATACGTACCAGTGGTCTGATTCTAATGCGGTGGTTGTTTCAAATATAGAAGACCCAACAGGTTTGGTTGCCGGGCAATATTTTGTAAGTGCAGCAGATTTAAATGGGTGCCCCGCGGATACGACAATAATTCTGGATCAACCAACACCTTTGGTAGGTCAGATTACAATTACCTCCGATTACAATGGACAAAATGTGAGTTGCTTTGGGTCATCTGACGGTTCTTTGAATGGTTTTGCTCAGGGTGGTGTGCCTGATTATAGTTATACCTGGACAGATCAATCCGGAAATATAGTGGGCAATGGACAAGATGTGAATGATATTCCGGCTGGTGAATATTACATGGTTGCCACAGACTTGAATGGCTGTGTGTTTATTGATTCTATTGTTGTGCAAGAACCACCAGCTTTGACTGTTTCACCAACAATTGTGTCGTTCTATTTTGGCGCAGCAGTGAGTTGTGACTATGCTTCTGATGGCATCGTGGACGCAAACGCATCAGGAGGATTGCCGGGGTATACTTATTCCTGGAATACCACCCCTATCCAAAACACATCGCTTGCTGCCGGACTTTCAGCTGGAACATATACTGTAACGGTAACAGATTTGAATGGATGTACGTCAACCAACACGATTACGCTTATTGCTAATCCTTCGCCACAACCTGTTTTACCACCGCCAAGTTTAGGATGTATAGGTTCTAACATTTTGATAAATGCGGTTCAGGGAGATTGGCAGTACTGCTCTTGGACGTT
Source organism: Crocinitomicaceae bacterium (assembly GCA_044341975.1). Lineage (GTDB taxonomy): Bacteria > Bacteroidota > Bacteroidia > Flavobacteriales_D > Crocinitomicaceae > M0103. The sequence goes on along the minus strand of JBIIQP010000001.1, from coordinate 3,001 downwards.
TTCAGATGGTCAGAATTTTACAGAATGTGATCCATTTGTTACTTCATTTGACAGTGCGGGTTGTTATAGTTTACAGCTAACAGTTTTGAGCGCCGAAGGCTGCATGGGCTCAGCATTTTCATCTAATTTCATTTGTGTTGAACCAAATCCCGTCGCCTCTTTTTATGCAGATAATTATGAGATTAGTAATGTTGAACCTGGTGTTGTATTTATTAATACTTCAACGGGTGCCGACTCTTATTATTGGTATTACAGTGATGTTTCTTATTATGATTCTACCATAAACGTTTACCATGAGTTTACGGGTGGAGACGAATTCGGTGTAACAGATTATACGGTGATTCTATATGCTGTATCACAATACGGTTGCATTGATTCTACCTCGCGAAGAATTACAATGTTGCCCGAGTTAATAGTATACGTACCTAATGCGTTTACACCGGACGGAGACATCTATAACAATACATTTTTCCCTGTAATAAGCGGTGGGTATACAACAGAAAATTATAGCTTTTTGATCTTTAATCGTTGGGGTGAATTGATCTATGAATCGAGCGAGATGGGTGAGGGTTGGGATGGCACCTATCGCGATAAGAAATGCCAGGACGGTGTCTATACATGGAAATTGAATGTTGGAAAATCGTATACAGACGAAATAAAAGAGTATGTCGGACATGTTTCGTTATTGCGAGGCGGAAGACCATAAAAAAAGCACCCTGGTGGATGCTCTTTAAATTTTAACAAAATTCGTTGTAGGCTTCTGCAAGATTTTCAGCAATCATTTGCGCTGTTCCTCCCTCAATATGGTGTCTTTCTAAAAAATGCACCAATTTGCCATCCTTGAAAAGGGCAATGGAAGGTGATGATGGAGGATAAGGTAAAAAGTACTTTCTAGCTTGCGTTGTTGCTTCACCATCCACACCTGCAAAAACAGTTCCCAATGTGCTTGGAGCCTTGTCATTGTTCAAGGATAGTTTGACGCCAGGGCGCATATTTCCTGCTGCACATCCGCAAACAGAGTTAACTACCAAAAGCAAGGTTCCTTTGCTCTCTTCGATTAGATGATCTACTTCAGTTGGTGTTGTCAATTGTTGAAAACCAACGTTTGTAAGATCGTCTTTCATTGGTTTTACTAATTCTGGTGGATACATATTAAGTTGTGTTATTTGTGTTATGTTGTTTTTACAAAATTAAGAAAGTTCAACGCCCTTATCAAGGACTTAAAGAATTTTAAATCGATTAAGCGCTGTTTCTGGGTCGAATGGGAGACCATTTAAAAGTTGATTGACAAATTCTTTTGCCAACAATGGAGCAATCATATATCCTTTCGTTCCTAGCCCATTGAAAATGTATACGTCTTCAAATTCTGGATGTTCACCTACAATGGGACGTCGGTCTGGAGTTGTTGGCCGAACTCCTGCTTGCTGATCAATGATGGAATAGGCCGCGTCTGTTACAACCTGAAATTTTTCTTCCAATTCTTTTCGTCCTTCTGGAGTAATCGTATCGTTGAGCGTGTTCCAAACATATGTTGCCCCAACACGATATGTGTCATTTCCCTGTGGCAGAATAAAACATTTTCGATTGTATGATTCAATGGTTTTTAATCCTTCTGACGAAACTGTAATTGTCTCACCTTTTGTGTGTTGAACAGGTAACCTTTTGAAATAGGGGTTATTGACGATCCCAACGCCTTCACAAAAAATTACACCGTCGTAAGTTGTTTGTTTGTATTGCAGCAGGAAAGGATCGAATTGCATGAAATCAAAGTTTTCTTGGATGACATTTCCGTTCATATTTATCCAACTAATCCCTGCATTTACAAATGGAATTGTTTGTACATAAGCGGAACCATTTAAACGGCCCGAACCAAATGGATTATTCGCCCGAGAAAAATGCAGATCTTCAGTCGAAATGCTATTAAGGTAGTTTGAAAAGTCAGACTGATCTTGTTTGTCTAGCCAGAATTGACGCTCTTGATCCGATGAAAAAAAGCGACGGATCGTAATCGGACAAAATAATTGGTGTTGAGCAATAGTTTCAAAAAAGCGATAAAACACTTTACAGTAGGGCAAAAATTCATCGACTCGCCAAGACTTTGTCATGCGACGAAAAACAATAGGATTGATCATCCCAGCAGCCACAGTGGAACTTTTGTTTTGACCGCTTTCAACCAGCGTAACATGCTGATCTTGATCGATGAGGTGTTTAGAAACAGCGATGCCGGCTACTCCACCACCGACGACCAAAAAATGCTGATTCTTTTTCATTTTGTAACTGCTAAGCTAACAATACTTATTTGAACTGTTGGGTGAACATTGCGAATTGCCTGAATAAACGCCTCCAATGTTGAACCCGTTGTTATAACATCATCGACGAGTGCAATGTGTTTGTACTGTTTTATTTTATTGGAAATGGTAAAGTTGCCAGAAACGTTGTCCCATCGAGAAAAACGCCCACGTTTTGTTTGACTTCCTGTGTGTTGCAGCTTGCCTGAAAGGTTTTTGGCTATGGGAATGCCTGTAAGTTTATTTATTCCCTCAGCGATCATCGTACTTTGGTTGTAACCACGAAGAAACTTCTTTTTAGGATGAATAGGAACAGGCAAGAGCAAGTCTACGTTTTCAGTGATGAGATTTTTGCCCCATTTTTCAGCTATTTTCTCACCGAATAGGCTCCCAGTTTCAGGTTTGTTATTGTATTTCAATTGATGCAATACTTGCTGAGTCGAGGAGCCCTCTTTGTAAAATAACAAAGCATACGTTGTGCTTACTTGTTCTCTTCCCCAAAACAGTTGATCCAGAGAAGTTGGTTCACTGTATTTCTCAAAATGTGTATACAAAAGTTCAGGTTCGCAAAAGGAGCATATTAAATTGTTGCTCGGAAGCTCATCCTCGCATATCAAACATTGTGCAGGAAATAAAACATGAGAGGTGTCTTTCAACCATTTTTTTAGTGATAACTTGACCTTTTCCGCGGCTGTGCTCATATTAATTAAATT
>JBIIQP010000169.1:0-5656 GCA_044341975.1 Crocinitomicaceae bacterium | reverse complement strand
AAATTGGCATATTCATCAAATACATCGACAGGTGTTGGAGTTATCACAGCCAATCCTTTCTTTCCTGAAATGGATTCCGGAATCGAAAGTTTTCTCGTTAGCTCCTCGAATTGAAAGGTCACATATTCAACCGGGTATTTTTCCAAATAAGGAAAGTACTTTTCTGGCTCTTCGGTAATGATATGCAAATCAATTGGCAATTCACACCATTGTCTAATTTGTTGAATATCCTCAAAGACAGCTACATCGTCATTGCAATCCACATGCAGTAAATCAACCTGATGCTCCACAAGATCAGTTATAACCTCTTTAAGTGGCCTTTTTTTATCGCTATAGATTGATGCTGATATTTTCATTTTTGGCGGACATTATTCTCTCAACAAGATAGATTTGAGAAGCTAAAGATAGCAATTCATATGCATATACTTTGTGCAGATCTTTTATGGTTAAATGTTTTGCACAAGTTTGAAACTTGTTGATTTTCATTTCGTGCAATTGAAAATAAGGGAATGTAAACTTATAATTTCATAAGTGTTAATTTTGAACTATGTCAACAAAGCAATGCATACGTAACGGTGTTTTTTTCGGAGCAGAAGGTAAAAAAAGTTTGATAGACCTTACTATTCCTGCTCATTTTAACGGAAGCATAATCCTTTTCATGCATGGATTTATGGGTTACAAAGACTGGGGCTGCTGGAATTTGGTTGAAAATTATTTCGTTACACTCGGTTATGGATTCTGTAAATACAATGTTTCACACAATGGAGGAACGATTGAAAATGGGATTGATTTTTCGGATCTTGAGGCTTTTTCAGTCAACTCATATTACAAGGAATATACCGATACATTAGCAGCCATTTCCTGGATAAAAGAAAATGCCCTTCCTCATCAATCAATTGCTCTAATCGGTCATTCCCGTGGTGGAGGCATGGCTTTGCTGCAGTCATCAAACGAGACTATTTCTGCCATTGTATCTTGGGCTGGAATCAGCAGTATTGAGAAACGTTTTCCGACAGGTGAAGCTCTAAAAAAATGGAAAGAAAAGGGTGTAAAGTATCATTTGAATAGCCGAACAAACCAGCAAATGCCAAGCCGATATCTGCAATATGAAGAATTTTGCTTGCACAAAGAACTCCTGAACATAGAATCAAAATGCACAAATTCAAAAAAACCTACTCTCTTAATTCATGGTGCTATAGACACTTCTGTAGCCATTGAAGAAGGACATGAATTGGCCAAATGGCTCAATACAAAATTGCACATCATCAAAAACGGCGACCACACTTTTGGATCCAAACAACCTTGGACATACGAGGAAATTCCGGAACAACTCCTTGAAGCATGTGAAATCACGAAAAGCTTTTTTGAAAAGATAATGATATGAATGAGAAGGAAAAAGATGAGAAGCGCCAATTGCTTTCGCAATTGATAAAAATGGCTCAAGCAGAAGATGACTCAAAGTCGATAGAATTCGAATTTCTCGTGCTTTTGGTAACACAAATGGGTATTTCTAAAACAGAATTGATTGAGTTGTTTGAGCAATATATTGAGTTAAATCCACCAAAATTAGAACATGAGCGAATCCTTCAATTTCAACGTTTGGTCTTGATGATGAATGCAGATAATATAATTGATGAAAATGAATTGAGTTACCTACGACAACTAGGCATCAGAATGGGACTACATCCAATGGCTTCTGAGGAAGTATTGCGTATCATGAATGATTTTCCAAATAAGATTGTCCCAGCGGAAAAACTCATCGAGATATTTAAAACATTTCATAACTAATTCAAGAACCTTTCAAGCTGATCTTCCTCTGCGATGATACAGATATCTCCTCCAATTTTCCTTCTTCTCTTGGCAATAAATCGATAGACCGCGTCTCTAGCAAATGGAGGAATTATTACCAACAATCTAAACAACGAAAACGGGAAATTCAGGAACTTTGACAGTTGAATCATCGCTTGTGATCGTTTATAAAATTTACCTTTTTCATAAAAATAAAAGGTATTAAGATCGGGGGCAAACATGCCACTTTCTTGGAAGAATTTCTTTGCAAAGGGTGACTCAATAGCTGAAAAGCACAAAGTATTCTTTTTTTCATGCTTTAAAATGAATTGCACAACCCTACTGCACAACCCACAATCGCCATCATAAAACACTATTTCCTTCAATTGTCCTTCTTAAATTTGTTTCGCTTCACATCAAAAATAAGTTTCTTAAAGAGATTACATCGATGTCGTTTGTATATTTGTCCGACTTAAAATCGATAAAATGAAAAATGTTGCTGTTATTGGAGCTGGTACTATGGGAAATGGAATTGCCCATGTATTTGCTCAATTTGGATATAAAGTTTCTTTGATAGATATTTCACAAGCGTCTCTTGATAAAGGAATTGCGACCATTGGTAAAAACCTCGATCGGCAGGTAACAAAAGAAGCAATCACTGAAGCTGAAAAAGTTGCAACACTCGCAAACTTAACAACTTTTACATCCATAGAAGAGGGTGTGAAAAATGTAGATCTTGTTGTTGAAGCTGCAACTGAAAATGTGGATTTGAAACTGAAAATCTTTGCTGATTTAGACAAATTCACTGCTCCAAACGTAATTTTAGCTACGAATACCTCATCTATTTCAATCACACAAATCGCAGCAGTTACTTCTCGTCCGGACAAGGTTATCGGCATGCACTTTATGAACCCTGTTCCAGTGATGAAATTAGTTGAAATCATTCGAGGATATTCGACTTCCGATGAAGTAACCAATTTAATCATGGAGACTTCCAAGAATTTGAAGAAAGTTCCCGTTGAAGTGAATGATTATCCAGGTTTCGTTGCAAACCGCATTTTGATGCCAATGATCAATGAAGCGATCATCACATTATTTGAAGGTGTTGCTGGAGTTGAAGAAATTGATACAGTTATGAAACTGGGAATGGCACATCCAATGGGTCCCCTTCAATTAGCTGATTTCATTGGCTTAGATGTATGCCTCGCGATATTAGATGTTTTGTACGAAGGATTTGGGAATCCAAAATACAAAGCTTGTCCATTGTTGGTAAACATGGTTACTGCCGGTAAAAAAGGTGTAAAATCGGGAGAAGGATTCTATTCGTGGACACATGGAACGAAAGATCTAATCGTAGCAGATAATTTCAAGAAATAATGAGAAAAGCCGGTTCATCCGGCTTTTTTTTATTTAAATAAATCTTTCATGATCTGACCTTCTGAAACAGGTTCATTGAAATGGAGCATTTCGGCGATTGTTTTACTAATATCGATTTGCTCGTACCTGTTTGGCAGTATAGAGTTCTTTTTAAAATCAGGTCCCAAAGCAATCAAATAGATTGACCGACAACCTTCACAATTATCGCCATGACTTACAAAACCGTCTTTATGTCCTTTTGAGTGACGTCCATGATCATTGGTTATAAACAAGGTTGTTTTGCCTTTGTAGATAGAATCATTTTCAATAAAGTTCCATAATTCCAGTGCCTTTTGATCCGTGCGCTGAATTGCCTTTAAATAACCCTCCCACAAATTTGCATGACCATTCACATCGACTTCCAATAAATTGATCAACGTAAGTTTTGGATGATATTGGCCAAGAATTCGAAGTGCGTCCGAAAAGTTTTTTTCGTCAGCGGTATACCCTAAGCCGGAACCATTTATTCCACAAAAAGCCGATGGCACATATTGGTTTCGCCATTTCTTGCTTTTGGTGTTTGCCAGAATATTTAATTTTCCTTTACTTGCAATAATCCAAGCACTTTCTTTAGATAAGCCTTTTTCTTTCAAAAAATACTGAAAGATGGAAGGATTCTTCGGTAATTCCAATCCGGAATTATTGATGCGTTGATAGACTCCCGTTGTGATAGCTGAGTGACCAGCATTGGTATAAGTAGGTCCATTGTTTCTAAAATTCTTCAAAAGCACTCCCTGTGGCGCTAAAACATTTGCTAAGTTGGGTATATATTTATAAGTACTATCTCCAAATGTTTCAGACATTCGCGGACCATCGATAACTAAAATAATAACGTTTTCAGTTATGTATTTTCTGCCGGTTGGGACGTCATCATAATTCTTGGTTTGAAATGACAGAATAGCCAATACAAACACAGCAGAGACTGAAGCCAACAAGAATCTGTTTTTACGGTATAGATTCGACCAATTCATTATGGGAATTTAGGGAATTTAGAAAAATCACGCTCACGTTTTTCGAGGAATGCATTTCTTCCTTCTACAGCTTCCTCCGTCATGTAAAGCAATCGTGTTGCTTCACCTGCATAAACTTGCTGTCCAACAAGTCCATCATCTATAAGATTGAAAGCAAACTTTGCCATTTTCACAGCGGTTGGACTCTTCGTAAGTATTTCCTGCGCCCAATCATAAGCGAATTGCTCGAGTTCTTCATGGGGAACAACTGCATTGACCATACCCATATCATACGCTTCTTGCGCACTGTAAGACTTTCCTAAAAAGAAGATCTCTCTCGCTCTTTTTTGCCCTACTTGTCGGGCCAGATAAGCTGAGCCAAACCCACCGTCAACACTTGCTACATCTACATCCGTTTGCTTGAAAACTGCGTGTTCTTTGCTGGCAATTGTCATATCACACACCACGTGAAGACTGTGCCCACCGCCAACTGCCCATCCCGGTACAACAGCAATCACAACTTTATTCATAAAGCGAATTTGTCGCTGGACATCCAAAATATTGAAGCGGTTCACACCATCCTCCCCTTTATAACCGGTAGTTGACCTTACACGTTGATCCCCACCAGAGCAAAATGCCCATCCACCATCTTTGGGAGATGGTCCTTCACCAGTGAGCAAAACTACTCCCGTTTGCTGATCTTCGTGCGCATGAATTAGTGCATCCAATAATTCAGCTGTCGTTTTTGGACGAAATGCATTGCGACATTCTGGACGGTTAAATGCAATACGCGCAACACCATTTGCTCTTTGGTAAGTAATGTCTTGGTAATTTTTTACCGTTTTCCAATCGATTGTGTTCATGAGAAGGGGGTTCAATGGGTTCAATGGGTTCAAGAGTTCAATAAGTTCAAAAGTTCAATAAGTTCAAGAGTTCAATGGGTTCAATGGGTTCAATAAGTTCAAGAGTTCAATGGGTTCAATAAGTTCAAGAGTTCAATGGTATGAAAAGATCTAAATTAACATAGGTAAAATTAAAATCTATTTTGATACTAAGAACCAAAGGGCGTATACATAGTTGTTCCATTTTCGTTATAGGCATTGATCATCACATCGTACATCCCTTTTGCATCGACAATTAAACTATTTGCCTCTCCAATTTTCACTTTTTTCATAACGCCTTTCTCTATAAAAAGTGGAATTAAATCATCACATCGGCGTTTTTTACTTTGTTCAGGATGATGCACTTTGGTTTTCATTGTTAAGATTTCCCCATTAGCCATTTTCACATTCACGTCAAATAATTGAGGAAAATAGACTTGAAATTTGAAATCCTCTACAGCATCTTCAAGTGTATGTAGATTTGTACCTGCATTATCTAATGACACACCCAAATAAAGAATCTTCCCATTCTTTTCGTATAATTTATAGAATGGACTGTTTGAATTGTAGGGTGTTTCATTTCCAAAATGATCTTTTGTAAACCAATAAGCATCGGGACCA
>JBIIQP010000168.1:0-5675 GCA_044341975.1 Crocinitomicaceae bacterium | reverse complement strand
ATTATTGCAACTAATACTACGATAAGTCGTGATGGATTAACTGTTGACGACAAAACTTTAACTGATATAGGAGCAGGTGGGGTTTCAGGTAAGCCACTATCAAAAAGATCTACAGAGGTCATTCGGCATTTACATGAGAAATCAGGAGGTGCTTTTCCGATAATTGGAGTAGGGGGCATCCATACTGCAGAAGATGCAATTGAGAAATTGAATGCTGGAGCTTCTTTGGTTCAATTGTATACTGGATTTATTTACGAAGGACCTACCTTAATTAAAAAGATCAACCAAGCGATTCTGAATCAAAACCAAGCCTAAAAAATGGAACGAGTTAAAATCATCGAATGTCCAAGGGATGCTATGCAAGGATTGCATGGTTTTATTCCGACAGATGTTAAGGCGGCTTACATTAACCAGCTTTTAGCCTGTGGATTCGACACTATCGATTTTGGAAGTTTTGTTTCGCCTAAAGCGATACCACAGATGCGTGATACTGTAGAGGTATTAGGTAAATTGAACCTTACTACAGAGAGTAAATTGCTTGCGATTATAGCAAATGAGCGGGGTGCTGAGGATGCTTGCGAGCACAATGAAATCAATTATCTTGGTTTTCCCTTTTCAGTTTCAGAGGAATTTCAGAGAAGGAATACTAATTCTTCAATAGAAGATGCTTTGGTTCGTGTGGCTAACATTCGTGAGCTTTGTGAAAAAAAAGGAAAAGAGTTAGTAGTATACCTATCAATGGGGTTCGGCAATCCTTATGGGGAGCTGTGGAATGCTGAAATTGTTCAGAAATGGTGCGAAGAACTTTATGTGAAGTACGATGTTAAAATCCAAGCATTAAGTGACACTATTGGTTCCGCAAATCCGGAAATCGTAAGTTATTTGTTTAAAGAATTGATTCCATCGCTACCAAATGTGGAATTTGGAGCACATCTGCATACGCGACCTGAGAATGCCAGTGACTTAACGAAGGCTGTCTATGAAGCAGGGTGTCGTCGATTTGATGGTGCAATAAAAGGATTTGGTGGTTGTCCGATGGCGAAAGACGATTTGACAGGGAATATGCCAACTGAATTAATGCTGGAATGGTTCAACAAATCTTCCATCTTTACTGGTATAAATTCAGAACAATTTAAAGAAGCTTTTGCGCATTCTTCGAAAGTCTTCGCGATGTAACCAAACGTAAAATAGTGATTATCCATACCATGAAAAGTTATTTATATCTGATCCTACTTGTTTTATTGGCTGCTTGCTCTAATGACGAGATTCCCAACAAAAAAAAGAAATTTGCAAACGAGGAAGTAGCACAATTTAAAGGTGTGGAAACATTATTTAACGAGAGTGATTTTCCAGATGCAAAGCACAAGGAATTATTAAAAGAATTAAAAATATGTTCTGAATTCCAAAAGGATACAACCAACTATATGGAACCCGCTTGTTCACCAAAGTTTTTCAGAATATTACCCATGAAGGATGATGCCAAAGAGGAGAATGCCTTCCTTTTGCAAATAAAATCGAAGGTAGGAGGGATCAAACTTCGCAGAACAGTTGCATTTATTCGGGAACAAGGAGAATTAACGAAAGTGAATACATTCGTTGCCAATTTGATCGGAACAAGACCTTCAAAGTCACATTTCTACGATCTTATATTACGATTCAATGACAATATTGATGGAGAGATTATTTTCTACAATTGTTTATTTACTTGGGATAAGGGTAAATATAAGTTCCAATCTGTTGAATTAATTGAAGGTGCTACCTGGCGCCAACGTTTGAAACCGGAATTCAAAGACTCTGTTTCCAATGATATTTACACTATTTTGGTGAAGAACGAAATGATTCTTTAATGAAAATTCTGGTTATCCTACTTTTATCCCAGCTCTTACTACTTTCTTCATGTTCAACGGGTATTGAATTAAAACCTGTTAAAAAAGATGCGTTGCTTCACGATATGAATAGCAAAGTGTGGATGGTAGATAAAGTCGTTCAGAATGACAGCAATGTTGCTCCGCGTATCAATCTTGATAAAGATATTGTTGTTTTTTATAAATCAGGAAGATGTGTTTTTCAACCTATGAAAACACTAGGTGATTTTGTTGGTAAGCAAGGTGAGTATTCTCTTGATTCAGAAGACATGAAATTGTCGCTCTATTTCCTTGCTGAAAAGTGGGACTTTAATCTTTATTTGTCAAAAGGGGACACACTTATTTTAGAACCAACTAAACAATCTGACTTAAAGTATTCAATGGTTCTAGTTCCTTTTCCAGAACTTTAATACTTTAAAACCTTCTTAAAAATTGTTCCCTGAGAGGTCTTTACATTTAAACTGTAAAAGCCAGGATTAAGCTTGGATAAATCTAGAGTAGAGGTGTTTGAACACATCAATACATTGCCATTCAAATCAGTTAGGAGAATATTTTCTATAAGTGAGTTGGATTTGATGTTCAGTATATCTTTGACAGGGTTAGGAAAAATAGAAATTGTTGCAGTTGAAATTTCTTCAATACTAGCGGGGTCCTCGATCCATACATGGACATCATCAATGAACAATTTGAATCCATCTTCAGTAATATTTCTAAATGCAACATAGATTGTTTGGTTGTTATATCCTTTTGAAGATAAATTCACAGATCGGGTTGTCCATTCAAAATTCTCTTCAATAATATAACCTATGGTATCAATGAAACTTGTTAAAGCTGCATCAGTAGTTGAAACCATCACTAAATAATCATCCGGATATGATGCGTCTTTGGATTTGCCTTGCCATTCTATAATGTTTCCATAGGCTCCAAGAGGCAGGGCAGGGGTAATTAACCATCGATCAGCAGCACCTGCTGGACTGAAAAATGAAGTTGAAGATGCCACAGAATCCAAAGTGTTTTCTGGATCAGGCACAACAATCCAAGCAGAAGTATACTCTAAAACTTGCGTGTCCGGAACAAGTCCATCATTATCCAGAATTGAATAGTTACTTGGAATACCTGATTGAAAATCCGTCAGTAAAATATCTGTCTGTGTCCAAATTGTAATGGAGAAAAAGAGTGTAAGAATGAATAAGAAATAGCGCATGAGTACAAAAAATCTTTGAGGCAAAATTAATGAATACCTCTTAATGAGCGAGATTTATAATTACTTCTTTGAATTCTTGGTAAAATAGATCAAATGCCACTAGGTTTTCCTTAAAGAATTCAAATATTTCTAATTTTTGATTTTCGTCGTAAAAGTTTAAACCCTGTTTTTCCCATTTAATTTGAGAAATTACAAGCCCTTCGTTATTGTATACTTGCTCGCCCCATTCTCCTTTACAATTCATAGTGACTTCCATAATTTTCTTTAATTCAGTCATTTGTTCCCAAATAATTGCTCTTATTCCTGCGTCCCGACTTTGAATGTCAAAGCAGAGTTTAGCAGATTTAGAATCCACTTGAAGTCGAATGTAGATGTCTTTTACATCAGAAGGATAGTTTAACCAATTCATTTTTCTTCCATTGGACGATTTCACTTTCCCCATGAACTTCCGGAAGTCATCCCAAAACAATTGATTTTTTAATTTCTGTTCTTCTCGTGATAGCATAAAAGAAGTAGCTTATTTAAGTCCGTATTTAAAACGTGGTGTGTTTTGAATAGAGCATAAATTTTACTGAATGAAATCTTACACTATTACTATTTAACATAATATTAATTATAAGACAAAATAGATGATAAGTAAATTAGGATATTTTCTTAACCTTTACTGCGTTGAGTCCTTTGTGACCGCGCTCTACTTCAAAAGTTACCTTATCATTTTCTGCAATCGTTTCTGACAAACCATTGACGTGTACAAATACATTTTCTTGTGATTGTAGATCTTTAATAAATCCATAACCTTTTGCAGAATTAAAATACGTTACTTTTCCTTGACGCATTTGTTCTTCCGGTTCATCTTCACGTTTAGGAATTCCAATCTCAATTGAGCTAGCATTCACAACAATTTTCTTTTTCGTTGGATCTGGCGGCGTATCAGAAATACGTCCATATTCATCAACATACGCCATCATACTGTCTAAACCACCGCCAGAAGAATTAGCTTTACGTTCTTCTTTTTTAACTAGTTTATCCTGACGTTTTTTTTGTCGTAGTTTTTCCTTTTCTTTTTTACTGAATGTCTCTTGCGATTTCGCCATTCGATTTATCCTTTAATTATTATGTTAAATAGTTTCTATGGTGAAACTTTACCTGTCTAAATCGAACGAATGATCAAAGATGAAATTTGATAAGTGTTTAATGGAAACTATAAAAAATCCAACTCAAACAACTATTGCTTCTGTGGGCAACGTCATAAAGACACTATGAAGTTAGGCTTTTATTTCGAAATGGCTGGTAAAAATCTGTTAACAAATGTCAACCCTATTTTTCTGTAAGCGTATTTTCCCAGTAGTCATTTAACAAGGCTACTAATTTCCGGGAAACATTGTTAAAGTAACGTTTTGTGCGATAACCACTTACCCAATTTATTCCACGAATTGCATTGGTGAAAAATATTTCATCTGCAGCCAAAAGGTTTTGAGGTAAAATATTACACTCATAAACCTTGATATTGTTCTTGATCGCAAGATTTATAACCTGCATACGCATCGTACCAGCTAAACAGCCTTCATCAAGTCCAGGTGTGTACAATACGCCATTACTTACGACAAAAACATTGCAACTTGAACTTTCCAATATTCCACCTTTATCATTGGTAATCAATACATCATCAAGTTTCCTTTCAGTCGCATTGATGGCAGCCATAACATAGATTAAACCACTTTTAGTTTTGAAATTTGACAGGTGATTTTTTTGCTTTTTAATGTCTGTATACAAGTCAATTTCAAGTCCTTTAGCATTTAACTCAAAATTATTTGACTCATAAGGATACACCTCAATAAAATAAGTTGCCTCATTGGATTCTGGTTTGTACGCCCCACCGGTTACGCGGTCTAATGAGACGCGACAACGAGCACCTTCTTTAATTTCAGATTTTTGACACAATTCAATGATTTTATCCTCAAAGAATTGCGTAGTGTAAAAACTTGCAGGGCGCATTTTAATTGCTTTTGCACCTTCAAGAAGTCTTCTAATATGGTTATCCATGTTCAATGGAACTCCATTCATTATTCTTATGCTTTCGAATACTCCATCACCATAAACGTGACCTCTGTTGCCAGCCTGAATAGTTGGAGCATCATTTGATAGTATTGTACCGTTGTTGTTGATGTAAAGCATCTTCTAACCAAAAATTACACTTAGGAACTCTTTTCCTTTGTCAATATTAATAATTAAAACGTAAATCACCCCGAAAATAGCCCCACCAATGTGTGCATCATGCGCTATTCCAGTGCCTCCTCTGCGATCTGCCCAATATTCAAAAGCAAGATAGATCGGCCCAAAAATATAGGCGGGAATTGGAATAGGCAAAAACAGAAGCGATAACTTCATTGTTGGATTCCATATGATGGCAGCAAAAATAACTGCCGAAACTGCTCCAGAAGCGCCAAGTGCGCGATAATTAGAATTGTCTTGATTTCTGCTGAAAGGAATTAAAGTCGAAAACAATCCACCGAAGAAATACAGAATCAAAAAATGAACCTCCCCTCCTATTGAACCAAATGAAAAAATCAATTCATTTTCTAGAAAACTTCCAAGAAAATACAAAG
>JBIIQP010000167.1:0-5719 GCA_044341975.1 Crocinitomicaceae bacterium | reverse complement strand
CAAGTAAATCGATTGCATTTTCAGAAAACACCTATTCATTGAACGCCTCGAATGATTCATTGAGTTTTCAATTCAATATTGGTTCAAATGGAGCTATTGGAACCTTCACAATGAATAGTTTGGGTACCTTAGGAACAAAAAATGGAATTTACTATATGAATGCTAGCGACGGGATTTATTCAATTTCAGCTTTCGATACAATTTCTAAAATCATGAGTGGCTTTCTTCAAGTTAATCTATCAAGAAATGGGTTTACGGATACTTTGAAAATAAGAAACTGTCAATTTGATTACATAAAATATACGCAATGAAGTGGCTATTTTACATCGTGGCAATTGCTCTTACATACAGTTGTGCCCCAAGCAGATTTGTCAAACCTCTCGCCCACAAAGAACATGCGATTTCAGCATCATTTGGTGGTGCCTTGACGAATATACCAGGCGTTTCAATTATTCCTATCCCAAATACTTCGATTGGATACGGCTATGGTCTAAAACCTAAAACTACCGTTTATGGAAGTTGGTATTCTACTGCTGCAATATTTGGTGTATTTCAAATGGACGCTGGATTCACCCAGTCAATTTGGACTGATACCCTTAAAAATATGGGAATATCTGTAAGTCCATCCGTAAATTTCATGGTCGATGTTTTTGAGAAAAATGCACGAGTTTGGCCACAATTGGATGCGAATTATTTCTTCGATTACAGAACAATAAAATCCAAGGATAAAAATGGAGATGAAAAATTAAAAACGAATAATTTTTACATTGGATTTACCAATTGGTTTGAACTTCAAAACCTTCGTGCTCATGGGGAAACCCAAAAAACTAGACTTCTTTTCTGCCCTCAAATTGGTCACACTTTTGAACGTAATAAATGGAATTTTTCACTCGAAGTAAAATTCCTTACTCCATACGCTTCCAATAAAGACATTGTGGTTGACTATGTTAGTCCGTTTGGAAATCGTGGTGGATTAGGAACTTATTTTGGTTTTACATATAAACTCTAGTCATGAGAAAACTCGTACTTTATGCATTGATTGCTTTTTCATTGGTTTCCTGCAGAAAACGATTGGATAATTTTTTGTTTAGCAATGACAATAGCATTACATCTTATGAACTAGACAATTACACAGGTCGAACAACTTTGGATGTTGGTGATGAATACAAGATTGAAGACAGCATGATTCATCAATTTACCATTCCGATGATTTCAGAAGGAAAAAATCTGAATGTGGCAGCAATTTATGTTGGCGACATAGCGTCAATTTCTTCGGATACCGTGCTATTATATTGTCACGGAACAGCTGATCACATGGACTTCTATTGGCCAAGACAAAAGTTGTATGCGAATTTGGGTGGCAAACATCGTTTTGGAGTACTGATGATTGACTACCCTGGTTATGGTATTTCTGATGGTTCACCCACAGAACAAAACATGTATGATGCCGTTAATGCTGGACTTAATTGGTTAAAGGAAAATGGATTGACAAAAGAAAGGTTAGTGTTGTTTGGTTTTTCCTTAGGGACAGCGCCAACTTGTCAAGTAGCAGGAAACCCATCCTCTTTTGCTTTAGAACCAGGAAAAATAATTTTGGAAGCGCCTTTTGCATCTGCTGAAGTTATGATACAAGATGCAGCACTTTTGGCAATGCCTTCTAGTTATTTCGTTAATATCAAAATAGATAACGCTGAAGAAATAAAAAAGGCAACAGTTCCCCTATTGTGGATTCACGGTGAAGACGACAGTTTCTTGAATATTCACACTCACGGTGAAGTTGTCTATAAAAACTATGGCGGACCATCTAAGAAAGCACTGAGAGTGCCTGGAGGAGATCATGAAAACACCCCGTTTGTAATGGGTTATACGAATTATCTAAATGAGCTTTTACTTTTTATCAAGAGTTAAATCTCGTAAACATACAGGATTAAAAAAGCCACCTCATTGGGTGGCTTTTCTTTTATTGTATAGTTAATTTCTTTTCTAATTCCTCAAGATAACCTCTGAACTGCTTATCTGTTTCAGACAGGTTCATAACTGTTCTGCACGCATGAAGAACTGTAGCATGGTCTTTCCCTCCGCAATGAGCACCAATATTTGCCAATGAAGATTTTGTCATCTTTTTTGAGAAATACATTGAAATCTGACGAGCCTGAACAACTTCTCGCTTACGTGTTTTGGACTTCAACATTTCAATAGGCAAATCGAAATAATCACAAACTACCTTTTGAATGTATTCAATGGACACTTCACGAGCAGTATTCTTCACAAACTTGTCTACCATTTGTTTGGCAAGTTCCAATGTGATCGCTTTTTTATTCAAAGAAGCCTGAGCAAGCAACGTATTCAATGCTCCCTCCATCTCACGAACATTCGTATTAATTGAATAAGCCAAATATTCTACAACGTCTCTTGGAAGCTCAATTCCATTTCCGTACATTTTTTTCTCAAGAATAGCAATTCTTGTTTCAAGATCTGGTGTTCCTAAATCTGCAGATAGTCCCCATTTGAAACGAGAAAGTAAACGTTGTTCCATTCCTTGCATTTCCACAGGAGCCTTGTCAGATGTTAGGATAATTTGTTTTCCATTCTGATGTAGATGATTGAAAATATGGAAGAAAACATCCTGTGTACGCTCTTTCCCAGAGAAGAATTGAACATCGTCAATGATCAAGACATCTATCATTTGATAAAAATGAATAAAATCATTTGTCGTTTGATTCTTGATCGCATCAATAAACTGATGCGCAAATTTCTCAGAACCTACATACAAAACAGTCTTATTGGGAAACTGATTTTTGATCGCAATACCGATAGCGTGCGCCAAATGCGTTTTACCTAATCCAACGCCACCATAAATAAGAAGCGGATTGAAAGCAGTTCCACCTGGCTTGTTGGCCACAGCATATCCTGAAGCACGAGCCAAACGGTTACAATCACCCTCAACAAAATTTTCAAAAGAATAAGATGGATTCAAATTCGATTCAACATTCACCTTTTTCAATCCAGGAATGATAAAAGGATTGCGAATTTGATTCTCATTTAAATTCAATGGCATTGTAACGGGAGCATTTTTCAAAGACTTCTTGTTCAATGCAGGTAATTTAACTGTATAAGGTGTAGAATTGGTTGTGTTGTTTTCCATCACAATACTGTATTCCAAAGTACCATCAGGACCCAATTCCTTTTTAACCACCTTTTTCAAGAGCGTAATATAATTTTCTTCCAACCATTCATAAAAGAAATGGGAAGGTACTTGAATTGTTAATACCTTCTCTTCTAATCGAACTGGAACGATTGGCTCAAACCACGTTTTAAATGCTTGTAATGATATATTATCTTTTATAACTTTTAAGCAAGCATTCCAAATTGTTTCGTGATTATTACTCATTGATATTTTTTTTTGTTTTCGGTTACTTAATAGTTTAAATCTTGAACACGAGGTCAATTCTCAAAAGCAAAATAATAGTGGTTATTGACTGTTGTTTCGTGAGGACAAATATTTACAGAAAAAAGTGAAAAAAAAAGTTGAATAGGGGTTGATTTTTAAAAATGTTTTACATGTTCACTATTTTTTTAGTTAATCTTATAGAACTCCAAATTTCTATATAAAAAATTAGCTAAAGACCATATAAAATTTGACATTTTTAAATATAATCTAACACGAATTTTGAATGCCTAATTTACGGTTTTAGCAACAAATTAACAAGCACTACAACATTTTTATTTTTGCTTCGTAAGAGCAGACATGATGTATTCTTATGTTCATAACACAGAAATACGTGTTCGGTATGGAGAGACTGACCAAATGGGTTATTGTTATTATGGATTTTATGCCCAATATTTTGAAGTTGGAAGAGTTGAAGCCATTCGTAACTTAGGGATGAGTTACAAATCACTTGAAGATGAAGGCATCATGTTACCAGTGGCAGATTTTTCGGTGAAATACATTTCGCCAGCTTACTATGATGACCTACTGACCATAAAAACCCACATCAAAGAAATAAATGGGGCACGAATATATTTTGAATATGAATTGAGCAATGACATAGGAAAACTGATTGCCAAGGCAACAACTACACTCGTCTTTGTAACCAAAGCGACAATGAGGCCAATTCAAGCTCCTCTGAACTTTTTAGGATTAATTCAACCATTCGAAGATGCAAAGTGAATTCTTTGAATATACTCCTTTCACTAATTCTGATCTTCAGGACTTAGTTTCCGTTCGCAATGGAGAAAAAAGGATCGGCGAGCAAGTTATACTTCATCATGCAAACAACACAAAATTCATGCTCCTTGGCATTGAAGAAAGTATTGGTCCGCAAGCAAATGGTGGAAATTCTGGAGCTGAGAATGCGTTCAAGGCATTTTTAAAACGGTTCTTGAACATGCAATCAAATCAATTCTTAATTGGAAATGACATCTTTCTTGCCGGACGTATTTCCCTAAAGCCAAAAGCTAACGTTCCATCTGACCTCTCAATAGTTGTTAATGATCTTGATAACATCGTTTTTCAAAAAATCATAGATCTTTGCCCTTCTAACATAATCCCAATTATTATTGGTGGTGGACACAACAATGCCTTTCCAATTATTAAGGCAATGAATAAGTTGAAAGGAAACGCTATTCATGTTATCAACCTAGATCCACATGCCGATTGCAGAGCACTCGAAGGGCGACACAGTGGCAATCCATTTAGCTATGCGATTAAAGAGGGATTGATTGAAAAATACGGCATCATTGGATTGCACAAAGCATACAACAACCAGTATATTCTAGATTTTCTAAATCAAAATGCATCTCCGCATACCTTTTTTGACAATTACGTTTCAGGTAAAAGCGATTTTCAATCCGATATTGAAACATTTGTAAGACTATTCCGATCTTCAAAATTCACTGGTATCGAATTAGACATGGATGCTATAGCCTACTCCCCGAGCTCGGCGTTCTCTCCAAGCGGGCTAACGGTTGAACAAGCACGTTATTATGTCAGCAAAATGGCCAGGGAATTAAATCCTTGTTACTTACACCTACCAGAGGCTGCGCCAAATACTATTTCTGAAGAATTGATAAGTGGAAAATTATTGGCTTATCTAGTCTATGATTTCATTGGAAATCACAACTTTAATTTTAGTTAGAATGTACGAATGAATGGTTTAATTTAGTATATTGTAGAATGATACTTTCGAAAATATCCACTGTCGGCAGAGCAATTCGCTCTTTTTTTCCGGTGAATATACTTTTCGGACATCTCAAATACAACCTCATTTCTCTTTTTTATTGGACATTTCTTTTCCTAATAGTCTCTGAGTCTTTTGGACGAGCTTTTGGAATCCCAATTCTTTTTTTCTCTCCAGAATACCTTGGTAAAATAAGTATTTGGTCATTCTCTTTGCTTGGATTTGCGATAGGTGGATTTACCATGGCTTTCAATACCTATAGCTATATTAAACTTGGGCCTCGCTATCCTTTTCTAGCGACTGTTTCCCGACCTTTTTTCAAATTCTGTATCAACAACACCCTAGTACCAATTGTATTCATCCTTTTTTACCTCAAAAAAATGGTTGAATTTCAGACCGATCAGGAATTTGCTTCAACTGGCACAATTTCAACTTATGTCGTAGGTTTTCTTTTAGGTTTTGGAGCATTCATATTGTTATCCATCTTTTATTTTTTCCCTACAACTAGAGAAAAAGGTCAAAGAATTTCTGCAGAGGAA
>JBIIQP010000166.1:0-5752 GCA_044341975.1 Crocinitomicaceae bacterium | reverse complement strand
GATTTAAGTCTTCTTTAAAAAGTACGTCGAAGATATTCTCTTGCTTTAACAGCGGATGTGATCTAGCGAAACTACTCTTCTTCCTGGTTTGCTTTCTTCGATTTTCGGTACAAATAACTGTCGTAGATGAATCGTTTGGCGAAGCGCACTTGCTTATCGGAATTGATGAGCTTTTTAAAAACGTTGGCATTCACACCAAAATATTCGTAGGTTGAACCATCGGTAAATGTGATTTCGAGAAGCAGACCTTTGTGTTTATAATCAGCAATACCACATGTCGTAATTGTATTTTGGTATTCAGGTAAATTACTTGCTTTTGTTTCAGGTGCTATACTTACAAGGAAATGATATCCGTCCACAACCTGTCTTCCCATAAAAGTTGCTTCTACTTTCAGCGGGTCGTCGTCTTGAAACTTATCAGGATGCCATTGTTTGACTAGTTTTCTGTAAGTCTGTTTTAAATTGGAGAGTTCGATTTCGTCTTCAATCTGAAATAATTTTTTGTATTCATTGATGCGTTTCATAGACAGGTTTCTCAGATTGAAAATTAAAGATATTTTGAAATGCAAGATTACATCAAAATCTCAAGGTTAAACAGGTTAATCTGTTATTTCTTTTTTCGAAAGCCTAAAATGAGGTGTTGAGATGACTATTTACGCGCAATGCTGTTTGAAAAAACTTAATGTGGAGGACTGTGATTATTTTACATGGAGCTATTCTAAAAAAGGGAATCAACCAAGTTTCACTTATTCAATAGTGGTAAGTAATTCACTCAACTAAAAAATCGTAGCCTAGTTTCTTGTACTTTCGTTTTTAAAATTGGAAACAATCAAAGTAAGTATCGTTTTACCCTTCAGGAATGCTGCACTTTACTTCAAGGAGTGTATTGAATCGATACGTGCTCAAAGTCACCAGGACTGGGAACTCATCGCAATTGATGATCATTCCTCCGATCAATCGAGGGCTATTGTTGAAGGCTTTCTAGATCCACGAATAGTTGTCCATGCGAATGAAGGAGAGGGGATACTTCCAGCCTTGCGAAGCGCTCAGAAATACATTACAGGAGACTTCGTGACCCGAATGGATGCCGATGACACAATGCCACCTCATAAATTAGAAACCTTACTCGGAATTCTTCTAAGCGAGCAAAAAGGGACCGTTGCAACAGGCAAAGTGCAGTACTTTTCAGAAAGCGAAATTACATTCGGCTATCAGGAATATGAAAACTGGCTGAACAAGACGGCTAGCGAAAATTCTTTCTACAAGCAGATTTACCGAGAATGTGTGGTGGCGTCGCCAAATTGGATGATGCATCAATCGGATTTTGATTCGATGGAGGGCTTTACACGACTTCAGTATCCTGAAGATTATGACATGGTTTTTCAATGGCGAAAGAAGGGATTTGTGATCAAAGCATGTGACGCGTGCACCCATTTGTGGCGGGAACATTCCGATCGCACGAGCAGAAATTCTGACGTGTACCAGCAAGAAAGTTTTTTTAGGCTCAAATTGGTATATTTCTTAGAGGAATTTCAGGGTCAAAATTTCTACTTAATTGGGACAGAACAGAAAGGTGTTTTAATTGCCAAAATGCTCCAGTCTCAAAATGTTTCCTTTCGATGGTTTGCACAAGATCCAGCGCTCATTGGAAAAAAGAAACGAGAGGTTGTGCTAGAAAACATCACGGCTTTGCCACAAAACGGCATCTGCATCTTATCCGTTTATCCCAAAGATAAAGCGCGCGAGGAGCTTGTCGAGTTCATCCATTCTCGAAGTTATGTCATTGGTGAAACAGCGCATTTTTTTTAGAGGGGGGATTCTTCTGGATACTGTTTCATTCGCGCGTAGCTCGGACTTCTCGGTGAAATTTTAAAAGTTTGAGGGTTATTTTAAATTAACATCTCATTAGATACTCTTGCTCAATACCATTTTTAAACCGAACTAAATTTCCTCAAACTCGATGCTAAAATAACTGATCTGAAGTCTGGAATTTTTTCTAGAATTCAGGAAAGAATAGAGTAGACTTGGTAATCCAATGAAATAATCAGATTAAGATCGTAGTGTATCCTTTCTTGTCCAATATGTGGCTTACCTTCTTGCTGAATTGTTCGGAAACTCCGAACGGTTGACGTATCATTAAACTCACCTCATTGAAAGATATGTTTAATGCGTTTAATTATTTTTTTAAGTAAAAAGCTATCTAAAATTGATCTAATAATCAAAAAATGATGCTTATTTGAAGTGATATGCTACTGTAAAGGCCGGATTTATTCATTGGAACACTATTTGCAAATAGCAGATTCACTATTCCATTTTCTATGTATTTATTTATCCGAATGAAGCTTTTTGAAAATAAAGAATCCCTATTGTGTTATATTCTATCAGTTGAGTCGTTTATGCTACGCGATTCGTTTATCATGAATAGATTAACTCCTACAACCTTCTAATAGTTAGCCCCAATAAGTAGGGGCCACTTCTTTGATTATCAAATTATTGAGAATCTGATTGAATCAGTACTGATCTTTTATTGTCTAAAATTTTAAAAAGTTGAATATGAGCGTTGAAAAAGTTGTGAAAAATGGAGTGACAGAAGAAATGTTGCTGTCTTACTCGTCGATGATACGAGTGGCGGCACAGAAATACTTGGGCAAACAGTTTGCTGGCTGGGCACCTGATGTGACGCAGGATGTTTTGTTGAAAGCATGGAACAGATTGGATAAATACGATAAATCCAAAGGTGAATTGTCTAATTGGTTGTATACAATGACTAAAAATGCCTGTTTGGATTTAATGAACAAAAAAGGAAACAACGTCGAGGCGCTTGTCTTTGAAGTTGATTTCGTGTCGTCGCTTGAAAGTGATGCGGACATGCGTTATGCGTCGATGAAAGGTGCTTTGAGAGAAGCGTTGAACGAACTAGGTCACCGTGATAAAACGTTATTGATAATGCGCTATTATTTTAAGTCCAGCGGTCGCGAAATAGCTGAGTTTTTGGGAATGCCTGAAAACCAGGTAGCGTCTTATATGAAACGTGCAAAAGAACGCTTGAGGGATTTGCTGGATTACCCTCAGGCGGCTTAAGGAAAAAGATAATTGTAGATTGCAGATTGAAGATTGAAAATTGCAGATTGCAGATTGAAGATTGAAAATTGCAGATTGCAGATTGCAGATTGCAGATTGCAGATTGAAAATTGCAGATTACCAAATTAATTCCCACGCTTTAACTTCTCAAAAATCTCAAAGCTCCCAGGTGGTTCATGTCTCGTCTGGGATGAATCTTTTTCCATGATTTAACTTTAAGATGATGACGACTGAAACCCTATGGCTTTTTTGTTGCCTTTAGAAATAGCTGATTCTTCAGTGCAATAGTCCATCAGTTCATGCAGATCTGGAACATCGCCATTTAGTACAAAATTGATCTCGCATTTGCGGGCCACATTGTCGATTTGTCCGCCTGAAAGTTCGAATGAAGCAGCAAGCGCGGTAGCATCTTTCGCATTGATAAAATCCAATTTGCTTTGCCAGATGAGGCCCCGTTGTTCGATACCAGGTTTGGAGAATTCCACTTTAAAAAGAAAACGTCTGTCGAAGGCCGGATCTAGGTTTTTGACGAGGTTCGTTGTCGCAATGAATATTCCTTTGAAATTTTCCAGTTCCTCTAAAAGGATGTTCTGAATTGCATTTTCAGTTTGTCGGGTATTGCTGCTGCCAATGTTTCCCCGACTGGAGAGGATGGCGTCTGCTTCATTGAAAAGAAGAATTGGAGCGAGTTCTTGAGAGGCTGCAAATTCCTTGTAATCTGAAAAGATCCTTTTGACAATCTTCTCACTTTCGCCAAACCACATGGATTTTGTTTTGGAAATATCAATCTTGATAATCTGTCTGCCGGAAGATTTAGCCAATTGCAGTGCCGTTTCTGTTTTACCGGTACCTGGTGCTCCAAAGAGAAGAACATTCAAGCCGACCGGCAAGTTCTTTGATTTGAGTCGGGACACGAGTTCTTGGTATTTAGCTTCTTCAAGCATGGGCTTTAACTTGTCAATTTGCGCGGCTTCCGATGCATTGTAGAACATGGCTTTTTGCCCAATGTCTTTTGGGAAAATCAGGTCGTCGCGTCGGGAGTTTTTCATGGTCATCACAATGCCATCTTCTTCCAGCATCAATTTGGTTTTATCTGTAATGCTGAATTCTACATCATTTAGGAAACGAGCTTCTTTGATCTCCAAGAAACCTTCATTGATCAACCTGTTTTGACCGTTGTAGATTTCCTGCATGTATTTGACGCGCTCCGCATTTCTGCGCACAGCGCTGCGAAGCAAACGCTCAATGTCAACCGAACGGCATCCGGAAATGATTCCCCATGAAACGTAAAGAAAAACGACCCGATCAAGGTTTGGCAAGTTCAATCCCTTCATTTTCTTCATGAATTTGAATTGGTTGTTTGCCTTTATGATGCCGTCAAGTTCTTCTTCGAGTTCGATTGTATTCAACTCCTCATCCATGCACTGGTTGATGAGGTCATTCAACGATTCAAGAACGTCGAGTAGGGAGTCGTTGTATTCTTTTTTGAGGGGAGGGCAGACTTGTTCCTTCAGAATGGCTTCGCACAATTCATAGGCTACATAGTAGGTTTTGTTGATTGTAGGTTCATTGATTCTTCTCCTGCCATTTTTCCGGGTAAGAATGCCACGGGTGATTAATTCGTCTGCATGTTTCATGTGAGGAAGCACATCGAAGGGGACCGCATCAAAGTGGCGACAGATGTCCGTAAATTCTACTTCGCGTCCCATAAAGTAAAGCGAAACAATGTTAGAAAATAGGAAAGCAGCTTGATTCCCTGTTTCTAGGTATTCAGCAACAACCGATAGCTCTTTTTCTATCTCATTGAAGAGATCTTTGCGCATTTTACATCCCTTAGAAATATTGTAAATGGAACTGATGCTTTCCATTAATTCAGTGTGTTTGTTGTTGGTCATGGTAGTGTTTTGTTAGGAAACGGGTAATGAAATCAATTCTAACAGCACGCTGAAATTTATTTTGAATCTGTGGTTGTTTCGCTCATGCCAGTTGGCAAGTCATTTTGTTTTTAGGTGTCCTGGGTTCACGTGTGAAAAGTGGCTGAGTTATTCATTGGCGCTGAAAATTCAGGTAAAAAACATAGGAAATTGTTATTTTTAGGAGGTAAGAAGTCATCGAATTCAACCAATATCTTTTTGCGAAGACTATAACTGAAAAGGTATTGTGTTTTTAAATGAATTGACTTCACAAATTAAAAATATAAAGAATAACCATGACGACATTAAATTTTCAGCCATTGCAGCACATGCGAGATTTGGAGGATTGCGATTGTAAACATCCGAAAACATGTGAAAAGTGCCGATTGAAAAAACCTGGAGTATATATCTGGGGGTTCTTGTACGAAAATGAAGGTGATTCCGAGAAGACAGAATCAAAATTATGCAATGACCATCGCGACAAGAAACATGATTGGAAGATTTTAAAATGTGACGATACTAAAATAGATAAAGTATATGAAGCAATTAAATCAGTCAAGCAAGAACCATGTTCTGATTATCTGTTTATTCCCTATTATGTGGGGATGTCGGAAGCTGATGTCTTCGGAAGATTGAGAGATCACAAAGATCTTGAAAAAGGCGATTCTACCAAGTATGTAAGATTGCATGAAGACTACATGCTCTGCTATCACAAACATATCCTAACCTTAAATAGTGCGGGTAATTCAAATTCATGT
>JBIIQP010000165.1:0-5794 GCA_044341975.1 Crocinitomicaceae bacterium | reverse complement strand
CGATTGAAAACAAAGAAAATGTGCGCTGTGCCGGTGGAGAAGATGGGAGTATAACTGTAGCTGCTTCAGGCGGCACGAGTCCCTATTCATATGCGTGGATTCCTAATGTTTCTGTTGCAGATTCAGCCATTAATCTTTCTCTTGGCACCTATTCAGTTACAGTAACTGATGATGGTGGTTGTACTGCCTCAATTTCAGTTACACTCACTCAACCAGATTCATTAAAAGTTATAAGTTCCGTAACAAATGCTAATTGCAAGACCTCAACCTATGGTGCTATTTCCACCTCAGTCACGGGCGGCGCGCAACCCTATCAATACGCTTGGTTACCAAATGGAGAAACGAGCAGCAGTTTAACGAATGTGGCTGTTGGCAATTACTCTTTGACCATAACGGATGCAAATAATTGTGAACTTCTGCAGAATTTCGAAGTCGATACAATTGGTGCCATTTCAATTTTCGCTGATCCCTTTGTTTCGACTATTTCCGATGGAATGACAGTGCAAATTCAGGTTACTGGTGCTCTAACTTATCAATGGACAAATGGTGGATCTTTAAGCTGCAATGATTGTGAAAATCCAATCGCATCTCCAAGTGTTACTACTGTTTATGTTGTTGAAGGATTCAATGAGATTGGTTGTTCTGGAAGCGCCTTGGTAAAAGTCATTGTGAATCCAGTTTGTGGTGAACTCTATGTTCCCAATACGTTTACACCAAATGGTGATTTGATGAATGACGAATTGACCATTGGTGGATTAAAATCGGATTGTATAAATGAATATGAATTTGAAGTTTACGATCGGTGGGGAACAAAAGTATTTCAGACAGACGATATCACGACCGGTTGGAACGGCAGCTACCAAGATCTCGAATTGGATTCGGGAGTATACTTCTATCGCTTGAAAGTTGTAATGTGGGATGCAGAGATCATTGAGAAATCAGGAAATTGTTCAATAGTAAGGTAATCTTTACAAAATGAAAAAATATTTAAATAAAGGATGCAAGTTCTTATTGTTGAGCATTTGTTTCAACAGCTTTCTAATGGCTCAGGACATTCATTTTGCGATGCCAGAATTTTCGCCATTGACATTGAATCCAGCCTTGGCTGGAGCGCACGCAACACTTCATGCGTCGGCAAATTATAGGAATCAATGGGGAAGTATCTTTTCACCCTATCAAACGATTGCGGCATCTATTGATGGTCGAGTCAATGAAAAGAAGGCCAATAAAAAAGGATTTCTGGCTGCGGGCATGAATTTTTCAAATGACAAAGCGGGTGATTTAAGAATCTACACAAGTACAGTTAGTTTGAATGCAGCCTACCACTTAAAAATAGGCAACCTCAGTAAATTGGGTGTTGGAATTTATGGCCTGTTTGGTCAACGCGGAATGAATCGTTCTGCTGCGCAATTGCCCAATCAATACGATGGAATGGCTTACAATGCCTCCATAGGTGGAGAATCATTTTCAAATTACCTTTTTTCTTATTTCAGTGTTGGTGCTGGAATGGTTTATTCATTTGACAAAATCGGAGGTTACATGAGGCAGCGCGTAACAAAAAGATTCGACATTGGACTTTCTGCATATCACCTAAATCAACCGATGTATTCATACATCAACCTTGCAAATGAAAAATTAAACATGCGCTTTTCTGCGTTCTTCAATTCAGCTTTTGCGATTAAAAACACGGATGGAATTCTTATGCCTGCAGTTTATGTGCACAGACAAGCTTCTTCAATGGAAATTCTTTTTGGATCGAATTACAGGTATTCTCTAAATGATGGTTCCAAAAAAACATCATTCTACAAGCCAATTGCCATTTATGGGGGTGTTTTTCACCGTTTTGCGGACGCAATTATCCTAAAAGCAATGTTTGAATACAAGGATCTCATGGTTGGTTGCGCCTACGAATACAATATGTCCAAACTTCGAAGTGCTACAAAATCCTTTGGTGGTTTTGAGCTCTTCCTGAGGTATAATGTTGTTGGTGGTTTTGGTCAGCGCAAGTTGAACTGACCAAAACTGTATTTTTATCTCAGAATATTCAAGTGACCTTTCACCATACGGCGTTCATCATTCTTGGATAATTTAAACTCAATTTTCCAAGTGTAAACACCTTCTTGCACCATTGTTACTTCACCATTTGAACCATAAGAACCATCCCAACCAATTTCCGCATCATTGGTTTCATAAATGACTTCGCCCCATCGGTTATATATTTTCATATTGAACGTTGAAGGATTGAATCCAGAAGTAAAAATGGGTTGGAACGTCTGATTGTAATCATCGTTGTCAGGTGTAAAGGTATTAGGGATATAGAAAATCAATTCCTCATAAATTTGAATAATTGATTGAGTAGTATCGACGCAACCAGAAGGCGATGTAGCAATTAATGTCACTACATAGGTTCCAATATCCATTCCCGCATAATCATGTTGTGGATTTTCTTCAATACTCGTTGGAGAGGAATCACCAAAATCCCACCAATAAGTGGATGCATTAGAAGAATTGTTTTCGAAAGAGACATATGTGTCAAACTCAGTTAACATTGAATTTGAAGGACTAAATGATGCTATCGGTGAAGCCTCCACACAAATCATGTCATCAGCAGTTAATGAATTAACACAGCCACCAGCGGACGTAACAGTCAAAGTAATATCATAACATCCTGCTTGCGTAAAAGTATGGCTCACTGCACCGCATCCAGTTTCAGTTGCTCCTGTGCCCATCTGCCAAACACAATTTACAGAATTTGTCGAACTATTTGTAAAATTTACAGTCAGAGGTGAGCAACCAAATGTAATATCTGGTGCAAAGGCAACATTGGGAGCGGTTTCAACTGTTATAGATACTTGGTCTGTTGCAGTGCAACCAGCCAAGGTTCCCGTAACGGTGTATGTAGCATTTGAAGTCGGTGTAAATGCCACACCATTACTTACACCATTGTTCCAAGTATAAGTACTTGCGCCAGTACCTGTTAATGTCGCAGTTTGACCATTACAAATTGTGACGTCGTTTCCTGCAAAAACCGTTGGAATTGGATTCACCGTTACAAGCACTTGATCCGTTCCGGTGCATCCTGTTGCATTTGTTCCTGTAACGGTATAGGTTGTTGATGAAGATGGTGTAAACGACGTACCATTCGTAATGCTATTCGTCCAAGTATAGGTTGTCCCGCCGGAGGCTGTCAACGTTACCGCCGTTCCTGAACAGACAGTTTGATCATTCCCTGCAGCAATGGTTGGGTTGGAATTCACTGTAACATCCACTTGATCTGTCCCTGTACACCCTGCGGCATTCGTACCTGTAACGGTATAGGTTGTTGTACCTGCAGTAGGCGTAAACGCCGTATTGTTTGTTATCCCATTGTTCCAGCTATAGGTTGATCCGCCTCCACCAACTAAGGTAACCTGCGTTCCAGCGCAGACAGTTTGATCATTCCCAGCAGAAATTGTAGGAGGTGAACCAACGGTCACAGTTACTGATGCTGTAGATGTGCACCCAGCCGCACTTGTACCAGTTATTGTGTAAGTCGTTGTAGTACCAGCTGTAAAAGACACGGTAGCACCTGTTGTTGTATTTAAGTTTGTTGCAGGTGACCATGTATAGCTCGAAGCACCTGAAGCAGTGACATCCACTGAACCAGATAAACAGACTCCTGTATTCGTCGATGATACAGCTGGAAGTGGGTTCACAGTTGCAAGAACAGTTGTTGTAGCAGTACAACCAGATGTTGTTCCGGTAATGGTGTAGGTTGTGCTTGCCGTTCCATTAAAGGTTAAATTAGCCCCTGTTGTACCACTTAAGCCCGTTGCAGGTGACCAAGTATAAGTAGTCCCTCCGGATGCAGCAATTGCGGTCGAAGAACCTGAACAGATGGTTACAGGAGACGAAGTTATTGTTGGTGCAGCGTTTACGGTCACAACAACCTGATCTGTTGCTGTGCATCCTGCAGCACTTGTTCCCGTAACAGTGTATGTGGCGTTCGAACTCGGAGATGCAGTTACAGAAGCTGTATTTGTTGCACTGAGTCCAGTTGCAGGTGACCAAGTATAGGTGTTTCCTCCAGACGCAGTTAAAGTAGTGCTCGCACCAGCACAAATCGGGACATCATTACCCGCTCCAATGGTTGGTGTGGCATTGACTGTAACCGTGGTAGATGCTGTAGCCGTGCAGCCACTCACGTTGATTGTAACAGTGTATGTTCCTGATGCAGCGGTTGTTCCAGAAGGAATAGATGGATTTTGAACCGCAGATGTAAATCCGTTTGGTCCAGTCCAACTGTAAGTTCCACCACCAGTGCTGTTCAATTGAATAGTCGCTCCTGGACAGTATGGACCTGTATTCGTCGCTGTTGCTGAACAAGTTGGTGTGCTACATGCAGGGTCTCCCGCAGCAAGAACAGTAACAGTTGAAGTAGCGGTTCCTGAACCACATGAACCAGTTCCAGTGACCGTGTAAGTTGTAGTTGCCGCTGGTGTTGCTGTAACATTGGCACCGCTCGTTGCACTCAATCCTGTTGCAGGTGACCAACTATACGTATTTCCACCTGTAGCTGTTAGTGTTGCACTTTGACCTGGACAAATTGTTTCGGAATTGACCGATATAGGAGTGAAGGTGTTACAACTAATGGTTGCAGTCCCGAAAAAATTAAGTGGAACAGCTGTTGAAGCCGAACTATAATTTGATAAACAAATTAAATATTTTTGGCCACAATTCACATTTAGTTCTGGCTCAAAATTACCTGTTTCTCCACCAGTTGGGAGTGGAGAGGCTACACCTGTAAAACCCTCACAAGGAAGATTATAATTGCACCTAACCGGGGCTAAGGTGTTATTCGAAATTGCGGTGCAAGTTGCAGGTCCAGTATATGGCCACATGATCCAATCCAGACAATTAGTACCTGCATCAGCCCCAAACGAAAATTCCAAGGTGCCTGAAGAAGCGATATTTACAATCATCCATGTACTATTTAATTCTCCTGAATTCATACAGCCATTATTTGAAGAAGCTGGATTTGTTAATGGATTTGAAACATTTGATCCAGTCGTAAATTCAACTACTGATCCTGATCCGCTGGGATCAATTTGAAAAGAGTTGTTCGTGCAAATATTTACAGCGCCTGAACAATCGGATGCAATAATTGGGCCTGGCGGCGGCGGCGGCGGTGATCCACACGGATGACAAATAACATTTGCGAGCCAACCAGGATTGTTAACAGAACCGTCAGAAGTGAAAACCAATGTTAAACAACCCGTTGTTGATGTCACATTACCTGGAGAAGAAGTCCCTGTTACTGTAGCTAAAGGTGTCCCTGTGGCAGTGCTTCCATTGTATATTCTTAAAATGTCAAAATTATTCTCAAGATTAACCGAGGTAAACTGAAGTGTTACACATTGTCCTGCTGTTGATGGACAAATAGTTTGTGTACAATTTGCATTTGCAGCGTAATTTCCAGTTCCTCCCGGATCTGCATAAGTACCACCGCATTGGGTGTTGGTGTTCGCACAAGTCATAGCAGTTTGGGCGATGGAATTGGACGAAAGTAAACCGGAAATAAAAACCGAAATGAGAATAATACGAAACATAATTATAACTGTAGAGTTTTGAAATTAAACGCAATAACCAATGTTAGGTTGCCAATTTCATGTGCGAAATTAGAAAAAAAAGCTGTTTGATTAGAACATTTGCCTATTCGATATCCGAAATAAAGAACCCTAAAGCGCTGGAAACAATCCATTGACTAAGGAATAAAACTACACTTAAAAAATTCTCTATATTTGATATAAACTTC
>JBIIQP010000035.1:0-19714 GCA_044341975.1 Crocinitomicaceae bacterium | reverse complement strand
CTTCCCCATTCCTGGAATCATTCCCATCAAATCTTTTACATTCCCCATTTTCTTGATCTGTTGCAACTGACCTAAGAAATCGTTAAAATCAAACTGATCCTTTTGAATGCGTTTCTGTAATTTTCGAGCCTCTTCTTCATCAAACTGCTCTTGCGCGCGCTCCACAAGGGAAACAACATCACCCATTCCAAGGATACGGTCCGCCATACGCTGAGGATAGAATACATCCAAAGCATCCATCTTCTCCCCTGTTCCAACAAATTTAATTGGCTTCTCAACAATCGCTTTGATTGACAATGCAGCACCACCTCTGGTATCACCATCCAGCTTGGTTAAAACAACGCCATCAAAATTAATTCTTTCGTTAAATGCTTTCGCTGTATTCACTGCATCTTGTCCCGTCATGGAATCAACTACAAACAAGGTTTCAGTAGGCTGAATCGCTTCTTTTACGTTTGCAATCTCATTCATCATCTGCTCATCCACGGCCAAACGACCGGCTGTATCGACGATAACCACATTGAAACCTTTGCTCTTCGCATGCTGTATTGCAGCCTGAGCAATTTTAACAGGATCTTTTTCTTCTTTGTTGGAATAGACTTCCACATTGAGCTGCTCACCCAATACGTGTAATTGATCTATCGCAGCAGGACGATAAACGTCGCACGCTACCAACAAAACTTTTTTACCTTTTTTAGTCGTAAGGTAACTTGCTAATTTCCCTGAAAAGGTTGTTTTACCCGAACCTTGAAGTCCAGACATTAAAATGATCCCAGGATTTCCTTTGATATTGATCTCTGTTTCATTGCCCCCCATCAACTCTACGAGTTCTTCGTGACAAATTTTGATCATCAATTGACCAGGAGAAACTGAAGTCAAAACGTTTCTACCTAAGGCTTTCTCTTTGACAGTCGTGGTAAAATCTTTTGCTGTCTTGAAATTAACATCGGCATCCAACAATGCGCGACGCACTTCTTTCAAGGTTTCAGCTACATTGATTTCAGAGATTTGTCCATGTCCTTTAAGGACTTTGAACGCTCTTTCAAACTTATCGGTAAGATTTTCAAACATCTTTTAGAAAATTAAGCGTGCAAAGTTAGTTAAAAATGAGGATTCTTGGAATTGTAATTACTGATAATTAGACAAAAGACTTTTAGATGTTAGACAAAAGATTTGAACTCTTGAACCTTTGAACGAATTGAACTTTCATGACAAAAGACTTTAAGATAATAGACAAAAGATTTGAACTCTTGAACCTGTGAACGAATTGAACTTTCAAGACAAAAGACTTGAACTCATTGAACTATTGAACCTTTGAACTTTTGAACGAATTGAACATTTGAACCTTTTCAACCCTTTGAACTTCTTATACCTCCCCTACATTC
This sequence comes from Crocinitomicaceae bacterium, assembly GCA_044341975.1. Taxonomy (GTDB): domain Bacteria; phylum Bacteroidota; class Bacteroidia; order Flavobacteriales_D; family Crocinitomicaceae; genus M0103. The sequence goes on along the minus strand of JBIIQP010000035.1, from coordinate 18,329 downwards.
AACTTGCTGTTCTTCCGGCTGTAACCAAGGTAGATAAACAACCCAACGAGCAACCAAACACCAAATCCAATCCAATTGGAAAGGCTCAACTCACTCATCATGTACAAACAACTGACAAGCCCAAGCATTGGTATGAGAGAAAGATTGTGCGTCACGGAATAGTAGGTTAACAAAAGTGTGACAATGAAGAATATATAGGTCGGAATCTTGTGTTTAAACAAGTTAAAACCAGATTCATACATCACTTGTTCTTTTACATTTACATTCTTTAATGTTTGAACGTATTCTTTCTCATCCAAATTTGTGAGGTAGGTTTCCAAATCTTTATCTGCAGCAACAAATCTGGCTGAATCGCTTGTAGAAACTGCTAATTTCAATTCTTTCACTTTCGAATTTGGCAGAGAAGTAAGAATATCTGTAGCGTCTACCAGCTGCTTTTCATTCGTCAAAAAGCTAAAGGTAGCTTGCTTATTGAAGGTGAATGATAAAATGATTGTCGCAGCGACCAACACTGGCATGACATATTTCCCGTTGATGTAAGGTGTTTTAAATTTTCCACGCGGAATATCAGTTTTGTTTTGAAGAATAAGGACCCCGCCACACACAACAACAAAGGCAAACAAGGTTCCAATACTGCAAAGATCGGTTACCATCGTCAAATTAAGGAAAAGAGCGGGCACAGCAACTACAAAACCAACAACAATCGTAGAAAAAGAAGGTGTTTTAAACTTCGGATGAATCTTTGAAAAGCGCTTAGGCAACAAGCCATCCCGACTCATACTCATCCAGATACGTGGCTGCCCCATTTGAAAGACAAGCAACACACTCGCCATTGCCACAACAGCACTCACGGCTATAATTCCCGACATCCAGCGCAAATCCAATTTTTCAAAAACGTAGGCCAATGGATCACCAACATTCAACTCTGAATAATGCACCATTCCAGTAAGAACCAGCGCAATGATGACGTATAAAATCGTACAAATAATAATTGCCCACATCATGCCACGTGGCAAATCTCGCTGTGGATCTTTGCATTCCTCTGCGGTAGTTGATATCGCATCAAAGCCTATGTAAGCGAAGAAAACAGCAGAAACACCTTTCAGAATACCAGAAACACCATTTGGAGCAAATGGATTCCAATTTTCTGTGTCGACATAAAAAACACCGACCGCGATAACAAGCAGGATAATAGCCAATTTCACCACCACCATCATGTTACTTGCGTTTTTTGATTCTTTCATTCCTTTGTAAACCAAAGCAGTAATTAAAATAATGATGAACAAGGCAGGAAGATCGGCAACCAAATGAAATGAGCCTATTGTTGGAGCAGTTGTCCAGGCTGAATGTGCTGCTTGCAAATTAGCATCCAGCTGTGTAAGGACCTTTCCGCTTTCAACAAGGTTCAAGGCTTCATTGTATCCATTGTATGCTGTAAAATAGTCCATTTGAACCCACTGTGGGAGATGAAGATGGAAACCGTGTTCGAGCAATCCTGTAAAGTAATCGCTCCAGGAAATTGCGACAGTTATATTTCCGATGGCGTATTCCATGATGAGTGCCCAACCTATGATCCAGGCAATTATTTCACCAAAAGCTACGTAAGAGTATGTGTAGGCACTTCCTGAAACGGGCACCATTGAAGCAAATTCAGCATAAGCAAAGGCAGCAAAACCACAAGCTATTGCCGTAAAAATGAATAAAAAGATAACTGCAGGTCCCCCATCAAAACTGGCTTTTCCGATCGTGCTAAAAATCCCCGCACCGATGATGGCCGCTATTCCAAATGCCGCAAGGTCTTTCACGCCAAGGTGCTTCCCCAATGATCCGTGCATATCCGATTCACCCTGCACTTTTAGCTGCTGATGAATGTCGTGTATGCTTTTCTTTCTAAAAAGACTCTTATAATTCATGGGATGTTCTATCTTTAAAGTTTCAATGGTTGGTTGGTAAAAGTAAAAATAAAGGACAGAGCTTCGGCGAAGAAGTAACGAAATTTGTTCACAAACCAACCATATTTCGAACCTCATCGTTTGAATTTTAGAAACTAGTTAAAAACGCAAATACTAAAAATGAAAAAGACACTTCTACTTGCAACACTGATTTCAAGTTATTCTTTTGCTCAAACCGTGATCATGAATCAGATCAATGAGCCTGCTATTGGCAATCTTAAAACAATGTACACCTGCGATTCACTCACTGATCCCCTTGAATCGACAACAGGAAATGGTGTATCCTGGGATTACACGGAATTGGTTGGACTAAACGGCACACGAAATCTAGAAGTGATCGACCCAGCAACTTCTCCCTACAGCTCAATTTACACCAATTCAACAAAAGGATACAGCATTCAGGGCTCATTGACGAATTTTTACAATTCCACAAGCACGGAAAGACAATCACAGGGATTTATTTTTGAAGAACCATCCTTCGGAACAATCATTGCACATTTCGATGTAAATGAACAGAAAACTGTCAGCTATCCATTTGCGAATGGAGATAGTTTTTCAGATAACTTCTCAGGAAATCTTTCCTTTACATTCAACGGAGAGGCACAAAATCCATCTTGTACAGGAAAATCATATGCTTCAATTGATGGACAAGGAACGTTGCTTCTACCGTCTTCCACAACCATTCAAAATGTGATTCGATACAAAATTGTTGACACCGTTTTCACACAAGTAACGTTTGTGATTCCATTGGATGTTGTATTTATTCGCACGCAATATGAATACTATGATCTTACCAATGATAACATGCCGGTGTTCACCTATTCTTTTGTTTCCATCAAACAAGCGAATTCTGCCACACCACTAGCTACTCAAACTGCCGTTTTATCTTCTGTTCAACCTACATTGACTGCAGGATTAGAAACAAAAAAAGAAATTAATTTTACTGTTTATCCAAATCCTACAGAAGGAAAAATTACATTGACGGGCAATCTGAATAATTCTTCTGCTATCATCACAGACATGCGAGGAAGAACCATCAAAGAAGTGAAAAACATTTCTACTGGTCAGCAAATTGATTTGACCGATCTGCAGCGCGGAAGTTATTTCATCACCATTGAAACCGATGGAAAACGAACGACACAGAAACTGATTTTACAATAATCAAAAGTTATGAACCGTCCATTGTGGCGGTTTTTTTTTGACCATAGAAAAATATTCAAATGGTGCATGTTACCTTTATATCCGTAAACTGTTATGTGCAAAAAATAATTACATGCGCCATTTATACCTTCTTTTTATTCTTCTTGCAACAACTGTTAAAGCTCAAGTCAACGAGGGATTAAGTCCTGAAGAAAGAGCCTATTTGTTTCATGTTGTCAAGAAAAGTCCCATCCTAGACAATGAACTTGGTCGCTATTTTGATTACAAAGGACCTCAAGTGATGCTGGGCAATAAACAGATCAACTATGATTCTGTGGAAATACTGATTATCAATCAACCAGAGATTTTAATCATTCGAAAAGAAGAGATCGCTAAATCAGCAAAAGGATTACTATCGGAAGCAGCCAATAAAATGGCCATTTGGGAATTGAATAAATTACTATTGGCAAAAAGAGGCTCTGAAAAAGACCTTCGTCCCTATGAAAATCAGAGCATTCACTTTGACACCCTTCTTCTTTCCAAATTACCCACCAATGCGTTAAAGGAAAAAGACGATCGCTACATTGCGCATCCTAAATTGGCTGGATTGCTGAATCCCGGACTTTCGCTTGATGATAAAATTGTTTTCCTTGAAAGTTTGCGTTTTTTGGAAGACAACGATCGCTTGGTCACTTTGGAAGCAATGAACTACGCGATCAATGAATACGTGCGCAGAAGAACATTCGAAATTTACCAAACGCTGGGCGGAGAAGCCACAATCTTTCAAAATATCCTTGTCGCAGCGGGAGACGGTAGTTCAACAGCCGGGTTGTTAGAAGAAAGAGAAAAAGACGAGCGTGGTCGCTGGAACAAAGGTTTACCGAAGGCCATCGGGCTTTTTCCTTACCAAGTGCGATTGACAAATGATGCCTCTAAAAAATCTCAAAAAGTAGAATCCTTGCGTTTTACGCGCAACGATTTCAAAACTGCTGGAAATAATCGTGAGACGAATCTCCATTTCGATGTCTGGGGTTACAACTCCAAAAAACAAACAACTGTTGTGATTGAAAAAAATGGTCTGAGCTATCATCTATTTGGTGCAGGCGATACACGCTTTCTTTCACCAGATTCAAATTTCTCTGACGGAACAACTTTCCAAGGCATCATCAACGAGTTGGAAAAACACCACATTGCCGACCTTGATGAAATGATTTATGGTCGTAGGGGATTTGATTACTGGATTGAGTACAACACGAAGAAGAAGAATGAAACCGAGATGAAGATCAATGAGAAGGAAAAAGAATTCTCAGATCTTGGTTATACGCCAATTGTAACCGGTGACAAAGCTTCTCGAAAAATGAAAAAACAGATGAAGAATGACCGAAAAAAAGGCATTCATCCTGATTCAAAGCCGAAAGGAAGTTATCAACCCAATACAGATGCAAATAAAAAAGTAAAAGGAAAGACCCAAAATAGCATCGTGGAATTGTACGGGCTCTTCAATGCCTACAAAAAGAAAATTGCGGAATTGGAGCAACAGAAATTAGAAGCCGTTGACCTGCGCGCACGTTACCAGCAAAAATTAGACTTGTACAAGCAAGTGATGGGATATAACTGGGCACGGTTCACCGAAGAAGACGGTCTTTACACTTTTCAAGATTCATCGACTTTTGATATTCGCACGCAGGAGTTTCGTTTCCCGGCAAGCGCAGCACAGCAAGATTTTGAAGTTCGATTACTTGCCATTCCTGAATCAGGTATTTCAGAACAAGCCGATGAAGTGATGTTACACATCAATCTTACCGATGCCGAAGTCAATTACGATGCTCGACTTCAGATCGAACTACAGGATGTTTTCCTTTCTGACAAATGGAACCTAGACAGAAAATTATTCAACCGAGAAGACAGTGTGGCCTTGAGACAGTTCTTTGAAGCACTGCAAGACAAAAAAGTTGATTTTGAAATCATTGCCCGCGGACAAGGAGTTGGTCGATGGAATGGCTCGCGAACCATCAAAGACAATAAGCCTGCAGAACTTTCAAGTTACCCAACAAATTCCCAGGATTCAACGTTTGAGCGATTGAGACGATCAGACTTGTACGTTGACCTTAGAAGAGGCGTTCATGTTGATATAAATTCATACACAGATCCCGTAAAATCATCAATTAAAATTACAAATCCTGATATGCTCGAAACAATGAGCAAATACAAACTTTCCGGAAATGATTTGCTAAGCGCCATGAGAACAGCGACCATTCTAACTAAATTCAAAGAGGAAATCAATTACCTTGCTGGCACTTATTTGGATCGCGAAAAAGCGAAAATTGTCATTGATCGCTTTAACAAAGAATTTGCAAGAACACGCATTTCTGTGGGTTCAACTTCCTTTAAGATGAGTGAGTTAAAGCTTTAATGTTTTTCACTCTCAAAAAAGTTATCTGGAAAATTAACCAAGTATAACTTTTCTGATGCCCTTGTCATAGCGGTGTAAAGCCAACGATGGTATTCCTGATCAATGGCTTCTTCATCGACAAATCCGGGATCTATGAAGACATTTTCCCATTGTCCACCTTGTGATTTGTGGCAAGTGACCGCATAAGCATACTTTATTTGCAAGGCATTGAAATAGGGATCTTTTAGAATCAACTCATAGCGTTTTTTCTTGTTCTTTTCGTGCAGGTAATCTTGTTCAACAGCAAAAAAAAGTTCTTTTAGACGCGAACGAGACAAAGATGGGGCTTCTACTTGCAACGACTCCAAAAATGCCAGGACTTCCATTTCAGCTACCTCCTCGTAATCAACAAATTTAACCACCAACCGCACGAACTGAAATCCATATTGCTCCTCTACCCTCTTTACGCGCAGAACTTTCATCAACTCACCATTGGCAATAAAACCCATTTGTGATTTGTCGTCGGTCCAGTAATAATTGTTCTTCACAACCATGAGGCAATCCCCTGAACAAACTTCCTCTTCGTAATAAAGGATTCTGGACCGCACAGAATTGTTATAGGCATTTGCTCTTTTATTGGAGCGCGTAACAATGATGGTTTCATCCGCTCCCGATCGACTGTAGCACGATTCCAATTCTCCTTGCAATTCATCTCCTGTCAGTCGAACAAAATCAAAAAATCCTTTCGTGGTAAATTTCGGTAATTCAGCGTCGACAAGATTTCTAACTTGGGTTGCATTAAACAGAATTCCAGAAGCTTCAGCCTGTCGCAAAACTTGGAGCAATCGAAATTCGCGTATTTGAAGAAGCGGATAATGCTCTTTTAAATACGTTGCGTTAAGTGCTGGTGAATGATCACAACCAACAGGAGGCAACTGTCCCTCATCACCCAAAAGTATCAGGCGACAATTCTTTCCTGAATACACATACTCAAACAAGTCTTCCAAGAGGTTACGGGATGAAATACTGCCATCGTTCTGCATCGAATAATCACCGATCATTGAAGCTTCATCAACAATGAAAACAGTGTTTACATGGAGATTGGGTGCCAAGGTCATTCCTGAACCCTCATCCACTTTTGAATTACGGCGGTAGATAATCTTATGAATGGTGAATGCCTCTCTTGCAGAACGCAAACTAAAGACCTTCGCTGCTCTTCCCGTTGGGGCCAATAATCGTGTTTTGAGTTTAAAACTTGTGAGTGCCTTTACAAAAGCCCCCATCACAGAAGTTTTACCTGTTCCAGCGTAGCCCTTTAGTACAAAAAGATGTTTCCCCTCAGCAACAAGATAAAATTCTGACAATGCACCAATTAATTGCTGCTGATCAACAGTTGGAGGAAGTCCTAGGGAAGCAATAATGCGCTGTTGAAGCGTAAAAACAGGGTTTTGATCCATTGAAATAAAGATACATCTTTTAAAAGTATTGCATGAAACAGTTCAATGCTTTTCCATCATTGCTGTTGCTTTTTCCTTAATTTTGTGTAAAAGCAAAAACATTGAGTCATCTTTCCATAGAAATAGGAGAACACGCTATTCGATACACCGAATCCATAGGCGAGGAAATTAAGAGTCACACCTTTACATTTGGTGATAAACAAGACCATCGCTACAAGGAACAACTGGAAGTTCAGCTGGAAGAAATCGGTTTGAAAAATAAATCGTTCGAAGAACAAACACTTGCTTGGACAGGATTCCGATCTACACTTATTCCCAATAGTATTTTTTCAGAATCAAAACCAGAAACGCTTTATCGCTTGTGCTTTGGCAACGATACCCCTTCCGCTCACATCGATTACAATCGTATTCCAGAGCAAGGCTTGGTGAATGTTTATGAAATACCACAATGGGTAAAAGCATTTTTTGTGCTAAAATACCCACGAATTGTTATTCAACATGAGGGGTCACATTTGCTACGTGGCATTTTCTCAGGTTCTGTTTTCCGTCTGCGATCCATTCTTGCCATTCACAACAATCACTTTTTGCTTTGTATTGTGAAAGAAAATAAATTGCTGTATTATTCCGCTTTTGATTACATCGAATTAGATGATATCGTTTACCATTTCATGTTTACCTTACAGCAAAAAGATTTGTTGCAAGAAAAAGGTTTCATAGATATTTGTCCAGGAATTGGTTTTACTGAAGAACTGGCAAATGAATTGAATCTGAAATTGAATTCGCTGAAGGATTTAAAAGATCAACCAGCTTCTGTACAAGCTTCACTGTTGCAAAAGGCTCAGCGTTTATGCGTATAATCAGCGGAATTTTAAAAGCACGTCGGTTTTCTGTTCCAAAGAATTTTCCTTCGCGACCAACGACCGACTTTGCGAAAGAGGGCTTGTTCAATGTTCTTGAGCATCAAATTGACCTTTTTGACTTAGAGATTTTGGACCTCTGTGCTGGTACAGGTAATATTTCATTTGAATTTTTATCCCGAGAGGCAGGAAATGTCACTGCAGTTGATTCGAATGTCAATTGCATTCGTTTTATTCGAAAAAATGCAGCTCAACTTGGGATTGAAGAAAATCTAGACACAATAAAAACAGACATCCTCGCCTATTTAAGTAAAATTGACAGAAAATTCGACCTCATCTTTGCAGATCCCCCATACGACGTAAAATTCCATGCAGAGATTGCAAAAATCGTATTTGAACGTTCACTTTTAACCGAAAATGGATTGCTCATCATAGAACATGGAAAATTCACGGATCTTTCTCAGATAACTCATTTCGAATTATTACGTAATTATGGAAACGTGAATTTCAGTTTTTTCAGAATTCAGGAAGATTAAAAGATAATTATGCAAAAAATTGGTTTGTTTCCAGGATCGTTTGATCCATTTACTAAAGGTCACGAAGCTGTTGTTAGAAAAGCACTTGGTTTGTTTGACGAATTAATAATTGCCATTGGATTAAATAGCAGCAAATCGTCTCATTTTGACCTGGAAAAACGCAAAGCACATATCGAATCACTTTTCAATGGGGAAAAACTTCGCATTGTCACTTACCAAAAGCTAACTGTTGATTTGTGCCATGAAATTGGCGCTACGCATATAGTTCGAGGCCTGCGCGACTCAAAAGACTTCGGTTATGAGCGTTCAATCGCCCACATGAATGAAACACTTTCAGGTATTCATACCGTTTTCTTTTTGACGGATCAACAATATGCGGCTATCAACGCGACGATTGTGAGAGAGATCCACAAAAACAATGGCGATATTTCGGCATTTGTAACCAATGCACACCTGCTCGTTTAAAGAGTGGTATAAAATCTGCTAGTCCTTCACCATGATCCGAAACCTCATTCATCTATTTTTCACTTTCCTTGCGTTCAGCTCTGTCTTTTCTCAAGAAGGGAAAATTGTTCAGATTAAGGGTTTTGCTCCAAGTTATGTTGGGCAGACCATTTCTGTGATGGAAATTGAAGATTACTTCAGCATGAATGAAGTTCGACTTGCCTCGGCAAACGTTACCGAAGACAGTACATTCACGATTTCATTTTTCTTAAAAGAAACACAAAAGCTGATACTTCGAGCCAATAAAAACACTTGTTTCCTATATGCTCAACCTGGAACAGTTTACGATGTATATATACCAGAAAAAGACAAATACGATCCTTATCGTCCAAATGGGAACACTATTGAGCTGACATTTTTTGAGCTTGATTCCATGGATATCAATTACCGCATTTTACAATTTCAACGCTGGTCTGATGAGTTCATTAGCAGCTACTATTATTTAAAAAACGTAAAACCAATTGAATTTGCAACACAATTAGATGCCTTTAAATCATCTGTGGACAGCACCTATCATTTGAACGATACATTGAACAAGTCGCAGAATGAGCCTCAAAAATTTTTCAATACGTTTGTTCGATTTTCTATTGCCTCTATTGATAATATTCAGTTTGCTGCTGAACGCAATCGTTATGAAAAGCATGATTTTTACATAAAACACTCCCCTGTTTCCTATCGGAATGATGCGTACATGGAATACATAAAGGCATTTTATGAAAAGATGATTCCACGTTTGTCCATGGAAACGAATAACCGTGTTTACCTGGGACTATTAAAAAGTAGTCCAACACTTATAATGAAAGCTTTGGGTAGCGAATACACATTAATCAATATGCGAATTCGGGAAATGGTAATGATCAAAGCCTTATCTGAAGAATTCTATTCAAAAGATTTTCCTCAGACAAATATTCTGACTGTTTTGGACAGCGTCGCGAATCATAGTTTATTTGAAGCAAATGCTGTTATAGCGAAGAACATGATCAATCGTTTGACGGAGCTATCTGTTGGAGGCAAGGCACCTGATTTCGTTCTGAAAACAGACAAAGGAGAAACGCTGACACTTGGCTCACTGCCTAAAAAACATGTTTACATTCATTTCTACGATCCTTCTAGCCAAAAAAACACGATTGAACTTGAACCTTTGATTAAACTTTACAACACCTACAAAGAGGATGTGACATTCATCACTGTTTATCCAGAAAATGATTATTCGACAACAGATACAGCTAAATTTTTAAATAGTATTCCTTGGACAAAATGTAAAACCGACAAAACAAATCCAATTTGGAAAAATTACAAGGTCAGCACCTACCCGACCTATGTATTATTGGATGGATACGGTTACATTGTCGGAGCACCTGCACTCACACCTATGCCTGATGGACAATATCAAACCATCGACAAGACTTTTTTCTTTATTCAGCGCACGAACAAAGAAATGCGGGAAAGAGATCGGTGAAGGAGATAAGTTCAGAGGACGTTCAAAAGTTCAATGCGTTCAATGCGTTCAAAGCGTTCAAAGAAGTTCAATCTCGGTACAATTTTTCAAATGAAAAATCACTCGATTGCCTTCGAAGTCAGTCATTTTTCATCACATGATTGCTCTGAAAAATCACTCGATTGGCAGCTGACCGAGTGTCAGCCGGGACTGGAGTGTCTGCCTCGGCAGATGTATCCACCACAACGGACAGGTCGAGGGAATGCTCCTTGTGTATGTTTAAAAGGCTTCTCATTCAATCTCGGTACAATTTTTCAAATGAAAAATCACTCGATTGCCTTCGAATCTAGTAATTTGGCACAAATTAATAAAAAGCCGAGGGCTTTTGTTCGGAAAGAAGAATGATTTTATTATTACCATAAGATCCCTTTGCGACTTATGGAGGATAAGCGTTTTTAATAAAATAGTGGCTTTGTGGTGAAAAGGATTTCAAGTTTATAATGCTTGACAAACGTGGTGGTGCTTTTTCAAGACTTATTCCTAATTTTACGGAAATTCCATTTTTTGACATGCGATTCAACCTATCAGAAATTAACGAACTCATTCGTAATAGAAGAACAATCTACCCCGAACAATTTAGCGATCGAAAAGTGCATCGGGAACAAATAGAAGTAATTTTGAACAACGCACAATGGGCACCAACGCATGGAAATACTCAACCTTGGAGATTTCAAGTTTTTACGGAAGAAAGCAGACAACGCCTCAGTGATTTTATGGGGCAAACCTACCTTGATATAACTCCAAAAGAACAGCAGAACGATATGAAGTTGGTAAAAATGATTACTCGACCGATGAAATCTTCCGTTGTAATTGCAGTTTCCATGGAGCGACAGCCAGAAGAGAAGATTTTGGAACTTGAAGAGATCGAAGCGGTGGCGTGTGCCATTCAAAACATGCATTTAACCTGCACGGCTTATGGTTTAGGAGGATTCTGGTCAACGCCAAAGCTCATTTATCATGAAAAAATGAATGAATTTTTAGGTCTCGGTGAAAAAGACAAATGCCTTGGTTTGTTTTACATCGGATACCCTTCTATCGACTGGCCTACAGCGCACCGGAAACCAATTGAATACACAACAAAGTGGTTTGAAAAATAACGCAATTAAAATCCTACTCATTCGTTAAATATCCTTTGACAATGGTTAATTGTAGATTCAAACTATCTTCGTACCAATGAACAGATTGCTCCTGCTGGTTTTTCTCTTATCGTCGATTTATTCTTTTTCGCAAAAGAAATCGAGTAAACGTGAGCGATTCCCATCTTATTTCGGTATTCAAGTTCGACCTGTTTTTCCAACACGATTTATCGGAGAGCCCGTCACCACTTTAAATTCACAAGAATTTTCCACTACTATCACTCAAAAGATTGGCTATTCTTTTGGTGGAACCGTTCGAGCTGGATTAACTCGTTTACTGGCATTTGAAACGGGAATAAACTTTACACAACGTCAATTCGGCATTAGCATGTCTGTGGCCGATTCGAATGTCTCAGCGACCAATGATTTGACGTTCATCTGTTACGATGTTCCAATCAACGGATTGGTTTATGTACAGCTTAGTGAGCGATTTTACATGAATGCTTCATTGGGTGCAGCACTCACCTTCAAACCAACAGATGTTGGAATTATTACCTTACCGGGAGGAGCGTTTACTTTCACACATACTGGCTATGCACAAAGAAAAGGCGGCATCGATCTCAACGCTAATTTTGGTTTTGAATTTAGAACCGAAGAAAAAGGCTTCTTTTACCTCGGCGGATCCGCCAGAGTGCCTTTTGCACCAGTATTTGAATTGATTGCCCAATACAAATACGAAGGCTATAAAAATACTGTAAAAGGAAATATTGATGGCTCATTTCTTTCCATTGATTTTAAGTATTTCTTTCCAAATATCAACAACAAAGGACAACAATTTCAAAATGGACCCATTGAATAATCGTGCGATTGAAATAGATGCAATCGTTGAAAAACTACAACTACTTCCCCACCCTGAAGGGGGATTTTACAATGAGGTGTATCGGGCTGAAGAAATAATCGAAGTACGCGAAAGGAATCTATTTACATCGATCTATTTCCTTTTGACTTCAGAGAATATTTCAAAATTTCACCGCATTAAAAGTGATGAATTATGGTATTTCCACAGTGGAAGTCCACTCATCGTGCATACACTAGATGCAAATGGCTATTCGCAACACCTCGTAGGAAACGATCTAGCGGCGGGACAACAACCACAATTGTTGGTTCCCAAAAACACTATTTTTGGATCAAGCGTGTTAGAAAACAATAGTTATTCCCTTGTTTCGTGCGCCGTTGCACCAGGATTTGATTTCAGGGATTTTGAATTGTTTTCTTCTGAAGAATTACTGATAGATTTCCCTGAACACAAGGAAATTATCGATCGATTAACTTGATTTTATTGAGATTCACGCAGGATTCAATTATATAATGCCGCAGGATTGCAAATCCTGCGGAGCGGGTAGCAAACCTTTGCGACTCATTGATTTCCAATTAGCTTGATTAAATCCTTTTCATGCACTAAAGTCACCCACAGACTAATCTTTCCATCATCCATTCTTGGGTAAATGGGGCGAATTACACCATCCACAGCTGAAATATTCAGGTAATCACCAAAGAATTTTTCTGCCACTGGAACAAATGGTTTGTCTGAAATACGGACGTCCTGAAATGTTTGACCACCATCTGCTGATCTCGTTAAGTAAACATCTGTTGCATTGTCAGCGTGATTCCTGCGGTCGTAGTAAACGAAGTACAAATTTCCGTTACTCTGGTCGATCGTCATCCAGGTAAAAAATTGATGTCGTTGAGAGGAATCCTGATTAACTTTTATTGCTTTCGACCAGGTTTTTCCTCCATCTTTCGACACAGACAACCATGAATCTGTATCTTTCTTCCCATTTCGCTGATCACACCAATTCAAATAAAGGGTTCCTCTATTGGGTCCATTGCTTAAATCAGAAACTAAAATCGGCAATCCATTGGCACGATTCATTCCAGGAATATCAAGATCCCAACCTTCAATTTGCACATCAACAAATTGTTCGGCAGGAAGCCATTTTTTGCCTCCATCCTTTGAAACTTGCATCACCAACCCTTTTGGTCCCGACCATGTCACGTAAATCTCACCATTTGGTCCAACCGCCGGAACAGCACCTTCGACTGTATTGTCGCTATCCACACAATCACCAGCGTATTTTGAAATACGCAATGGATCGGACCACGTTTTTCCCTGATCTGAAGATTTTGAGAAAACGATAATGGATGAATCCTTTGGATCTTGAGAATCGTATTTATCGAACTGCGTCCAAGTCATGTAAATCTCATTTGTCATCGGATTCAACACAGTCCAATGCTTATCTTGGGCTTTTGTGCCATTCGGTTTCGGAAAAGTACCTTCGTTAAATTTACCGTCAACTTTTGCTGTCGATTGACAAATAATGCGGTCTATCCAAGAAGTCTTTTTGTAATTTGCCAAATGGAAATAATACAATTTTCCCGTCGTATCAAACATTAGCACGGGATCACCCCAAACACCGTATTTACTCGATATTTTCTTACTTGTCCATGTTGAACCTCCGTCTTTGGAGTAATAGTAATCACTTATAATACAGCCCGCTGCAATATTATTTGTATTTGTTGGATCTATTGCGATAGAAGGTTCAGATTGACCATAAATCACAGACATCAGACTAGGTGCTTGTAGCTGAACATTTTTAAAAGCAGTTTGCGCAAATACCTGAACGGAAAGCAGCAAAAAAATAAGTAGACTTCTCATTAGACCGTTTTTCTTAACCAATACTTCCTCAACTTCGCTTTTGCATCGTCTTCCACTACTTTGAACTGGTATTGCGGTCGATCGTACATGGTCATTTTGACCGAAAGCTCGTACAAAATGTCATCCCTGGAAACTAGAATTTTAAATTGAGCACCATTTTCCACCCCGTTTACGAACTGTTCGAAATCCGTTTGATCAACACGGTAACCATTGCAACCTATCAACTCATCATTCACGGAAAGGCCGGCTAACTCAGCAGCAGAACCAGCACGAATCGATCGAACAATTGTTTTACCCCCATCTTGTCTTAATCCAGCCCCAAAGGAAGCTCTCGGAAGACCTATTTCAGTCACTTGAACTCCAACTTTCGCAAATGTTTCTGACAGTGGAGCAATGTCAGTTCCGTTGACATATTTCGCAAAAAAGCCATCCAAATTTTCACCTAACAACTCTTCTAGTTCTGTTTTAAATTCTTGTTCAGAAAATCCTCTGTTCAGTTTTTTGTAGTATTTATTGTAAAGCTGTTGCAGAAAATGATCCAAGCATTTTTTACCATCGTATTTGGAAACAATCATGACATCTATCAACGCAGCAAGCATTTGCCCTCGGGAATAATAGGTCATTGTTGTGTTTGAACTATTTTCATTCGGTCGATACGCTTTGATCCAGGCATCAAAACTAGCGTGCGCCACAGGCTGCACCCTCGCTCCTACCGAGCCTTCAACATAATTAACGGTGCCTTGTAACTTTTGGAGATAATCTGTATCATCGGTGTAACCTGCCCTAACTAGTAAAAGCTCATCATAATAGGTTGTAAATCCTTCCATCACCCATAAAAGCGACGTATAATTTTCTTCATCATAGTTGAAAGGTCCGAGTTCAATTGGTCGAATCCGTTTAACATTCCATAAATGAAAGTACTCATGCGCTACAAGGGACAAAAATCCAAGATACTCTGTATCTGAATAAGTCCAACGATTGACACTTAGCGTGCAAGAATTACAGTGCTCCAAACCACCTTGACCATCGACAACATTGTGAATGATAAACGTATATTCTTTGTTTGGGTTTTCGCCCACAACACCCGTCGCAGTTTCGACAATTTTCGCCATATCTGACTTCAATCTATCGATGTTGTAATTTCCGGCGCCATAAATTGCTACTGTGTGCAAAACTCCGGCTGCTTTAAACGTAAAAACTTCCTGATTTCCAATCTCAATCGGACAATCTACTAATTGATCGTAATTTTTAAACACAAAAGATTGCACACCATCAGCAGCAACAGATTCTGCTGATTTTGGAAGAGCTGTAGAAACTTTCGCAAAATCCTTGAACGGAACCACTGTTAATTGACCCGCTAATTCTTGGTGACCATCCACATACATAAAAACACCTGATCCACTAACGAAACCATGCGTTAAATCGAGAAAGCTCGTTCGAACAGACAATTCAAAGGCATACACTTCGTAAGAAACAACAACTTTTTTGGCTGCACCTTTTGAAATCACCCATGCATTTTTCGTTTTCTTATTTACCGCAAGCACTTGACCTTTTTCATCTTTCGCCTTTACCAAATCAACATTTTTCGAAAATTCACGCACCAAATAAGACCCGGGTGCCCAAACTGGCATTTTAACTGTCACTTCATTTTCTTTAAAATCCGTTAGTTCCATTTCTACCTGAAAATAATGGTTCTGTGGTTTTTCCATTTTCAAGCGATAATTGATTGATTGTCCAAATGAAACATAGCTCAGAAGGATCGAAAAAGCAGAAATGATAAACTTAAAATTCATAGCGTTATTTTTTTCAAAGATACATTTTGGAAACAGGAAAAAATGAATGTCAATGGAATACTTTCTATTACATATGTAAAAACGAAAATTCCTTGGTTTGATACACATTTTCAAAAAGATGTGGGTAATATTTTTTCATTTCAGTATTCATCAGTTCAATGGGCACATCACTAAAGGTTCCATAAAAATGAAGGTATTCCATGAATTTTCGTCCGGCATCAAATTCTTGAAAAAGGGAGTCGTTTTCTCCATCCCAATCCAACGATGAAACGCGCGATATGGCGCAAATTCTGCGATCAAAGGCTGGAGTGCATTTCACCCATTTATCATTGATATACAACTCTGTGAATCCATGAAAAACAATCTCTTCTCGACCGAGATAAGCAACTAATTTCTCTACACCAATGTGATTACTCACAATGGCATAACCCAATCTTGAAGGAATATTGAATTTCCTGGCTAAAGCAGCCAACAAAGTTGATTTCTCCACACACCAAGCTCTTTTTTTCGAGGTTACTGAAGATGCTTTCAATCCGTTAGGAGTTAAATCAAGATGATACGGATCATACAAAAATGCATCCCTAACAAGGTAATACAGCGAAATTGCCAATTCTTTTTGTGGGAGAGAAGCATCGATTCCCTTGGCAAAAGCATCAATATTCGGATGCTTGAAATCTAAAAAAATGGTGTCTTCAAGGTATTTTTCCATCAAGATTTCTTATCAAATCATTGAATACTAAGTGAGTTGCTGAGCGTATCTAATGTAAGATGATCACTATTTAAAACAATTTTAGCTTGCTCATAAAATTTTTCACGCACTGTTAAACGCTCACTTACGAGCACCTCGAGTTGTTTCTGATCCATTCCTTTAATGAGCGGCCGATGTTCAGCGTCTAAAATTAACCTTCGCACCAATTCTTCATTCGAAACTTTCAAATAAATGGTTGTTCCCATCTCGTTCAACTTCTGCATCATCCCTTCAATTGCAGGTAGACCACCTCCTACAGACAATACATAATCACGTCTAACTGAAAGATTTTGCACCAGCTCTGTTTCCATGGCCCTAAAAACATCTTCTCCTTTTGACTCAAAGATTTCATTGATTGACTTCTTTTCATTTTTTTCAATCATGTCATCCGTATCCAAAAAATCGATCATTAATTTTTCAGCCAGCATTCTGCCTAAAGTAGACTTACCTGAGCCCATAAAACCGATGAGAATATACGTATTCATCCTTTCAAAAATATGAATTTAATAGCGATGCGAAATTAAATTTTAAAAAGTCTTCTCTTTCAATAAATTAACTTTTTGAAAACCATAAAATTTAAAAAAAACATAACATTCACTTGTCAAAGAAAATAATCCCATTATCTTTGCACCCGCTAACGCGATGTTTGAAGTTTAAACTTCTAACTTGCAAGCAGGATTCGGTAGCTCAGCTGGTAGAGCAATACACTTTTAATGTATGGGTCCTGGGTTCGAATCCCAGCCGAATCACAAACGATCCCAGCGGGATCACACCAAAAGCCTCCTTTTCAAGGGGGCTTTTTTCATTTAGCCCGAAAACACAGGGAATTTTATGTATTGCCTTCGGACTTTGAAACCAAAAAAATCCATCCGAAATCAAGTAAAATGTCACCTATTCTGTCACCAAAAATAAATCTGCAATTTAGGTGACAGAAATTAGATGAATCCCAGATAGTACCTAAGATTCAGAGCTCTCAATTTAGTCGGTTATTGTACAATAAAGGTCACAGGTGACAGAAACTTTTATTGTCATGATTTGAGCGATTCGCAACTCAATTATTAATTAACATGTGAATCATGAAGCAAAATCAAAAACTGAATGTCCGGATTCGGATCAATGAACAAAAGGCGAGGGAAGGAAAATACCCTATCTACATCAGAATCTATGTAGATGGAGTGAAAACCGAAATCGCAACCAACCACAGTGTAAAGCCCAACCAATGGGATCCGAAACTTACCCGAGTTCGTCATACTGCAGAGTTCGCACAATTGATCAATGCTTACCTTGATCGAGCGAAGAATTCGATTATTCAAGATTTCCTGGAACGTCAAGCACGAGGTTTGGAATCTACTCCTCAAGAATTAAAGAACAAGTTCCTGGGTATCCAACCCAAACCTAACCACAAAAGCATTCTCGAAGCGTTCGATTACCATAACTTGAAAATGGAGGAAATGGTAAATATTGGCAAGGTAGTCCCTAAAACCCTATTGCGTTACAAGATCACTCGCAACAAGGTAGTAGCGTTCATGAAACATCAATATAAAATACAGGATAAACCCCTACCCGAACTGCGTCTGGTATTTGTCACAGAATTTGAACATTACCTTTTAACGATCGATAAACTTCATTCCAATACTGCTTACAAATACATCAAGAACCT
>JBIIQP010000164.1:0-5851 GCA_044341975.1 Crocinitomicaceae bacterium | reverse complement strand
GTCGCTTTCAACCTTGTTAATCTATGACAGCACAAAATCAACTATTCTTGCCGGATTTCTGTTTGGGGCACTCATGGCTCTAATTTGTGTTTTTTATCTTTTCTGGCACCTTAAAAAACGTCAGTCACTCACTTGAACATCTTCCCTAAGGTATTTTCTAACCAAATAATGTCCGAGGTAAATGACAGGAGTCAATAAGATTGCTATACCCAATTTTAATAAATAGTTCGTTGGTGCAATATTGAAAAAATCATTCATTGTTATTGCGCCGGTTAAGACAAAACCTATGTACAAAACAACAATTGTATCCACCATCTGGGATATTACAGTACTCCCTGTACTTCTCAACCAAATGTATCTGTTCCCGGTTTTTCTTTTTATCCAATGGAACAAGGTTGCATCCATAATTTGGGACAATAAAAAGGCAGCTATACTTCCTATTATAACAGCTTGTGCTTGACCAAAGACTTTTCCAAATTCGGCATTGGTTGCCAATGAAGATCCCGGGATTTCTTTGGCTGGTAATTGCAAGGCGATGGAAACGATTATGAAGCAATATGCAATAAGAATTGCGGTAATCCATGAAATTCTACGAACGGCCTTTTCACCATAAAATTCATTCAAAAGATCCGTAATGATAAAAACTACTGGCCAAGGAATAACACCAACAATTGTAACAAATGGCCCTATTTTATTACCACTTATAGAAAATGAAATTGGTATCTCTATGAGTTTATTACTGATTAACTCAGCTGTGATTGCATTGGTTACAAATAATCCAGCTAAAAATACAAAGAGCCATTGTCTTCTTCCGTTCAACGTTAATTTATCCATAAAAACTATTCTTCGCCGTAATCCAAGCGTTTTGCTTTTATAAATCTAGGGATAAAATATTTACTTGTTTTAAAATTCTCAATGGTCACACCGCGCGAAGTGGAAGAATGAATAAACTTAATCGCATCTGACGTCACCTCAATTACCATTGCAACATGTCCAACACGTGTGGAATTAGGATCACTTCCTTTGAAAAACATTAAATCTCCTGGTCGTATTTCAGATAATTTAACCGTTTGACCTAGCTCAGCCATTCCGTAACTAGAATGCACTAAACTTAATCCGAAATTCCCAAAGATGTATGAAATAAACCCTGAACAATCAAAGCCTGATGGTGTTGTTCCTGCATAGCGATATGGTGTACCGAGAAATTTCTTTGCAAATGAAATCATTTCATCAACCTGCTGGCTATTCTTCTTAGGAACAGTATCTTGAGGTGCTTTGTTTACACTTGCTATTGCAACAGTATCCTGTTTATTAATAGCTTGTGCCCTTGAACTTAAAGAAAGAAAGCACCAAAGTACAAGCAAATATTTTAATGTGAATGGATAACTGCGCATTGCGGTTGCAAAAATATAACTAATTTCGGTATCAAATAAAGCCTTATAGTGGACCCGATTGACATCAAAAAGTTGACAAAACTATATTACAGCATTGGTGAAGTTGCCGATATGTTTGATGTGAACACTTCCCTGATCCGATTTTGGGAAAAAGAATTCAATATAATTCAACCCAAAAAGAACACAAAAGGAAATAGAGTCTTTACAACAAAAGACATTGAAACTTTCAACAAAATTTACAGCCTTGTAAAACAAAAAGGCTTCACACTTGAAGGTGCTAAAAAAGCGTTGAAAGATAAATCAAAAATAACTGAAATCGAGTCTCAACAAAATTCAAATCAAGAATTGATAGCGAAATTAGAGGCGATTAAGTCAAAGCTAAATCAGCTAAAAAACGATTGATTCTTTATTTCTTAAATTTTGTAAAAGGAATAAATCGCGGAACGCTCGATTGATAATCCTTGTAGGCAACGTATTTTTTTTCTGAAATCTCTTCAGAGAAATCTGAACTTCCCTTAAATAAAATCACAAGCAAGACAGCCCCAGCTACGGACCAATTGATCCATTCTCCTGTTGCCACAACACTGAATAAATAGAAAACAATCCAAATTGACTGCTCACATGCGTAGTTTGGATGACGAACATACGACCACAACCCGGTTGTAACAAATCCGTTTTCGTATTCTTCCAAAGGAAGGTTACTATTTATTCTTCTGTGTTTTTCCGTTTGAAAGTCGTATTGCTGCTGGTCTGCAATGAATTCAGTGATAACCAAAACAACAAAAACCACAGCTAAGAAGTAGTCATAAATACCCAACGGACTTGCATTTTCTGCTAACCCAGAAAGGATTGGCAAGGTGAATAAGAAAATGAGTGTGTTTTGATACGCACAAATAAAGAATAAATCAAAGATCATCCATACAAATCGATTGTTAAAACCTGGTCGTTTACGCAGTTCTTCCCAACGATAATCCTCTTCACCTGACCAAAATCTCCAGGAATATGCGCCCCTCCTAGCAAAATTATACGTCAATCGAACACCCCACAATGTCGCTAAGCATGCCATCAAAACCATCCTATCATTCATTCCACCTTGCACAGTCATAAACCATACATACACGATAGGAACAACACTCCATAATTTATCTACTTGTGAATTATTACCGGATAATTCTCCTACAACAAAGCAATAAGTCACTACACTGATTACTATATAAATGGTATTCATTAAGACTTGCAGTTGCAAAGCCGTGAGAGGAGTGCCGAAATAAAAAGTCACAATTGGTAGAACAACGACCGTAAATATGAGCAATAGAATGGTGAGTAGCATTTTGTGAAATTTTATAAGTCAATATAATAAATCAATCCTTTTTCAATTTCCTCAACTGTTAAAAACTGATCAAACAAAGGATTTCCTATTCCCTTCAACAAAGTACAACTTATTTTGTTTGCTTCATTCTTCTTGTCCTGAAAGCAAAGTTCAATAATTTCCTTGAATGCATTTTTCTCAATTTCAATTTTTGGAAATCGTGAAAGAAGCACCTCTTCGATCGAAATAAATTCTTCTCTTGATAATATTCCTCTTTCACAACTTATAAAGGATTCTATCAACATTCCTGCAGCTACAGCTAAGCCATGTGGAATTGGATCATTTGAAAGCAGGTACCCCTCAATTGCATGACCGATGGTGTGACCAAAATTCAACACTTTACGTAATCCTTTTTCAAATGGGTCATTTAAAACAATTTCATTCTTAATTTGAACGGATTGTTTTACAAGCGCAACATTAATCAATGCTTCAAGCCCTTCTATTTCACTAAGCTGAATAAACTTTTGTTTATCAGTAATTAAGGTATGCTTCAACATTTCAGCATAACCATTTAGTAATTCTTCCTGAGGTAAAGTGGCTAAAAATACTGGATCAATCAATACAGCAATCGGCTGAATTATTGTGCCTAATTGGTTTTTATAGGCTCCAAGGTCAATCCCTGTTTTACCACCTACTGAAGCATCAACCATTCCCAAAAGACTAGTAGGAATATTTATAAAATCAACACCTCTTTTGAAGACAGACGCAATAAACCCTCCCATATCCGTAACAACTCCACCTCCTAAGTTGATAACCAAATCCTTTCTTCCAATCTGATATTCAGACATGGCTTCCCAAACTTGAAAACAGACCTCCATCACTTTATTTTCCTCTCCAGCCGGCAATAACATAACTTCTGCATGCTGTAAAACATCAAAACTTGTGATTAAATATTCAAGACAATAATCATGCGTATTTTCATCTACCATGATCACTATTTTCGATTGAGAATACCTGGAAACTAGTAATTTCTCAAATGAAGAAGTTGTTAAGGAACCAAATTCAATGAGTGGATTTACTTTATCGTTTTCTGTAAAAGTTTCTACTGACATAACACAAAAGTAAATAAAGCCTAATCACAGTTGACTAAAATGTGACAAAAGCCATTAAATTTATGCCATGATTTCATTTGATAATACCGAAATAGCTTTTAAGAGCAAATCCAATAAATCTTTAAAAAGGGCATACTTCCTTTTTAAAATTATTGGCAATCCAATGATGGTAAAGGTTGGAAAAGTTACAACAAACGCAGCATTGAATTTAAGATTGCCAATTCAAGGGCTAATCAAAAAAACAATCTTTGCTCAATTTTGCGGTGGAGAGGCAATTGCAGATTGTAAAAATACGATCGACTTGCTCGGACAATATGGTGTTGGGACAATACTTGATTATTCCGTTGAAGGTAAAACCTCTGAAGAAGATTTTGACGCAACAGTAAGCGAGATAATTTCTACCATTGAGACAGCAAGTAAAAGTTCAACTATTCCTTTTGCTGTTTTTAAAGTCACCGGTATTTCACGTTTTTCGATTTTGGATAAAGCAAATGAAAGTATTGACAATCTGTCTGAGAAGGAAAAATCTGAATATAAAACGATTGTAACACGAATTGATAAAATCTGTAAGGCTGCATTTGAAAATCAGATTCCAGTTTTTATTGATGCCGAGGAAACTTGGATTCAAGACACCATCGATCGAATTACGCATCAAATGATGCAAAAGTATAACAAAGAAAGGGCTATCGTTTTCAATACTGTTCAACTATATCGCCATGATCGACTTTCATTTTTAACAAATGCTATTGATGAAGCTCGAAATAATGGATATCATTATGGTGTTAAGTTAGTACGCGGAGCATACATGGAAAAAGAACGTGCTCGAGCAAAAGAAAAAGGCTATACCTCTCCTATTCAACCAGACAAAGTAGCTTCAGACAATGATTTTGACAAAGCACTTGATTTAGTTGTAACTAATATTGATATTGTATCAGTTTGCGCAGGTTCACACAATGAAAAAAGCTCTTTGCTATTAACTGAATTAATGAAGAAAAATAATATTGATAAATCGGATAAGCGTGTTTACTTCGCTCAATTATTAGGAATGAGTGATCATATTTCTTACAATTTATCGCATGCAGGATACAATGTCGCGAAGTATGTCCCATACGGTCCTGTAAAAGAAGTGATGCCTTATTTACTTCGTCGAGCAGATGAAAACACATCCGTTGCAGGACAGACAAGTCGAGAGTTATCACTCATCATGAAAGAAAAAAAACGAAGAGGTATCTGATAAAAAAAGTGAGGTTTCCCTCACTTTTTTATGTAATCATTTTAAACTTATCTAATCAAATTCACGTGACCAGTCGCTTTTCTATAACCTTTGTTTTCTGAGATTCTATATCGAATTACCCATGTGTAAGTTCCATCCTGAACCATCTCAATCTCATTGTTAGAACCATAACTGCCATCCCATCCAACTTCAGCATTACGCGACTCGAAAACAATTTCACCCCATCTATTAAAAATCAATAAAGAAAAATCATACGGATCAAATCCAGAATAAAAAACTGGCTTGAATACTTCATTATAATCGTCATTATCTGGTGTAAAGGTATTAGGAACGAAGAAAACAAGTTCTTCTTTCACAGTGATTGTTGCTGTTGCAACATCAGAGCAACCTAACGGTGAAGATGCTACCAAAGTAACGACATATTCCCCTTCATCTTCTGGGAACACATATACTGGATTCTCTTCGATTGAATAGGAAGATTCACCAAATGTCCAGTTATAACTACTTGCCCCGTAAGAAGAATTTAAAAATGATACTTCTGTTGCAAAACTTGAAAGTTCAGTCGCAGAAGGGGTAAATGATGCAATAGGTGGTGCTTCGACACATATATAATCAACAGAACTCGATGAATTAGAACATCCATTATCGTCTGTAACAGTTAAGGTAACATCATAACAACCTACTTGATCAAACACATTAGAAACAGACCCACAACCTAACAATACTGTTCCATCGCTCAATGTCCATATACAATTGGAAGACCCTGAAGTTGTATTTGTGAAATTCACCAACAAAGGCAAAC
>JBIIQP010000163.1:0-5852 GCA_044341975.1 Crocinitomicaceae bacterium | reverse complement strand
ATTACCTGCGGCACCGCATGAAGAGATAGATGGAAGAATGTTGTCATTCACCACCACATCAAAGCTGCATGTTGAAGTGTTTCCTGTTCCGTCAGTCACCGTCCAAAGTACGGTTGTTGTACCAAGGTTGAAATCAACGTTTGCAAGGGTTGTTAAACCTGATGCTGTTGTTGCGCCCGAAAGCGTTGCAAGTACAGTGCTTACCGTACAATTATCAGTTGCAGTTGCATTCCAAGCAGTTCCAGTTTGAGTGAAATTACATTGACCAGCATCCACATTTACAGATTGATTACCTGCGGCACCACATGAAGAGATAGATGGAAGAATGTTGTCATTTACCACCACATCAAAACTACATGTTGAAGTGTTTCCTGTTCCGTCAGTAACCGTCCAAAGTACAGTTGTTGTTCCAAGGTTGAAATCAACGTTTGCAAGGGTTGTTAAACCAGATGCTGTTGTTGCTCCAGATAGTGTTGCAAGGACAGTACTCACCGTACAATTATCAGTCGCAACTGCATTCCAACCGGTTCCTGTTTTCGTATAGTTACATTGACCAGCGTCTACAGTGACAGTTTGATTTCCCGCTGCACCACACGAAGGGATAGCTGGAAGAATGTTGTCAGTTACTGTTACGGAATAAAAGCAACTACTCGAATTCCCTAATCCATCTGTTGCAGTCCACGTTACAGAAGTAATTCCCACATTAAATCCAACACCATTCAAAGAAATTCCTGATCCTGTTGTCGCACCAGTTAGGGCATATGTAATCGAGCTTACCAAACAGTTATCAGATGCAGTGGCATCCCAAGCTGTACCAGAATGAGAATATTGGCAAGTACCAACTGAAGAATTTACTGATTTATTACCAACACATGTTATTATTGGATTTGTCATATCCGCAATAACAGAAACTGTAGCATTACCATTTGATTTACATCCAATATCATCCGTTACAACAACACTATATAAGCCGGCACTTAAAGATGATAGATCTTCGGTTGTTGCACTAAAAGCACTAGGGCCTGACCATAAATATGAATATGGACTTGTTCCACTATTCACGGAAAAATTGATTGCGCCGTCAGACGCACCGATACAAGACTCAGAGGTAGTTTGAACTACGCTGCTAATTATAGAATCCTGAATTGTTAAAGTAAAAGTATAATAACAAAAACTAATGCCATCTGGTATTGCAAAATAGGTTTGTGTACCAATAGACGCAGGGAAAGGATTGTTTTCATCATATTTTATGGAAGAGGGGGTGATGTTATTTGTGTTGTAAAAACTTAATCCCAATGGAAAATATTGAGCAATGCTATCATAAGGTAAGTAAGGGTCGTTATAATTGCAAATAACAAAATCTCTAATAATAGGTGTGTTTGAACAATTTGCAGCTAAATAGCTTGCCGCATCAATATCAATAATAAGAGGGTCTTTTATTGGCTCACCTGCACATAATCCACTTGATTCAAAACCTTGGATAAACTGGAGAGAAAATTTTGACCCAGAAACTGCTCCTTGACCACTTACATTTCCTCCTAAAGCGATACTTGGAGGACAATCAGGATTTGCAAGAATATTACAATCATCAGTTACAGTGAGGTGAAAACTTAATCTTGCTAAAACCGAGTCGGGAAATCCACCAATTAACGGAAGGGTACCAAAATCCCAAACAATGGATCCTGTTGGTCCGGCTGTTGGATCAAAATACGCATTGTTAGGAGTTGGTAATGGAGCGAAAGTAACAGTGTTTAAAATACTTCCACCAACATAACTTGCTGTATATGGAATTGGAATCGTAATAACAGCATTGTTTATTGCTTCAGTTCCTTGGTTTTTAATTTCAACCATATATTCAAGGTCTTGTCCTGGTAAGACAGTTATTGGACTAGCACCGACAGGAATTCCATTTATAGATTCCGCGGACACAAATGCTTCTATGTCCGGTATGTAGGCGTCAACAGACATTGCCATAGCAAAAATAATGTAGGTGTCCTGTGTTGAACCATATTGAAATTGTGTTGATGTTTGATTGTTGGTCAATACAGAATTGCCGGTATTAGGAATATCAAACATCGCGATATCGACACCTGTATTATTCTGTAGATTTGGGTTTCGAGAATTTCCACCAGTATTTACCGATCCATTGAAAAAGTTGTTACTTGAATTCCCCGTATGGTTCAGGGTTACCCAAGAAGTATTTTGCCAATTTCTGATTTTAAAATAATCTCCTGAAATTCCTACATCACCCTCTCCAGCCATTAATCCAAGTTTCATGTTAACATCCCCACTTTGTACAGTTTGGAATCCAGCAACTGGCAATTCGTAGTTAACAGAACTATTGCCAACAACATAGGCATGACCATCAAAAAGTGTGACATCTCGCCAATTCATTTTGGAATTTTCATAGATGACAATCATTCCCCATCCGCCATAATAACCAGTTGCGCCGCCATTTCCTTCAATAAGAGCAATATCAGCTGCTGTGTAAGATCCAACACCGCAGTTTTTCACATAATCAGTCACTTCAATATAAGCTGAATACATGTTTCCATAAGTACCATCTGGGTAATAGATGTTTCCCGGATTCGCGGTAAACTCAGTATAGGCAGATTGTCCTGGGCCTTTAAAACTTATTTTTCTTTTGTTAAGAGTCTTTGTTAGAGAACCTTTGGTGACGGAAAATGACTCAGGACTTGAGGTTGCATTACTTGCTCTTCCTGTCCAATAAAGACCGGCATAAATGATATTGGAACAGCCTGGAATTGCACCATTTTCTGTAGAAAAACCAAGTACTGAAGAAGATGAATTTAATGTGTTTGCATCGCCGTCAATATCATTGTAAACCATGACATTATTACTGTTGTTGTCATTCACATTATAAGATTGTAAAGTCATGTTCGAATTTCCAATCATTGTGAAATCACCCTGAATATTGTATATGACTTTAGAAGGTGTGTAACTCGAAGTTCGTTGAGTGAACGCTTTAATAACTTGAGCGTTTATTGAACTTGATATTGCAATCGTTATTGAAATGAAAGCAATAGTTTTTACAATTCTTGTTGAGATAAAATTTTTCATAACGTAGAATGATTTATTCGCTAACTTCTGATGAATAAACGAGAGTAATGGATGGGTTTAATTCACCACTTAAAAAAGAATTAATTTTTTCTTTTTCACAATTCGTGTTTCCAATTGATGGTTCACATAACGCTATTGAACTAGAAATGTAGAGGTACTTTAATTTTTCAAATTGATTCAAATAATTTGCATTAAGTTTCCAATTTAAATCAGATTCATTTTCAATTTGAATCAAAATCAATTCGATATTTTTAAATTGTGAATTTTGATTATACAATTCACTTATTGAAGCAATGTCAGTAATGACTCGAATCATTTCTACTTGTGGATCAACGTTAGAAATCGCACCTAGTTTTAGGTACATCGTTGGCACAACTCCTCTGCTCAATTCTTGAAGTGAATTAGTTGAATTGGACGTTGTAGATGGGGTTATAAGTTCATTTAAGTCAATAGGATTTTGTGCTAAAAACCTGTTATTTATTAAGATAAATACGCAAACAATTAAGAAAGACTTGAACTCGAAATAGTGATTTTTCATGGTTTTAGAATTTGTGTTTTTAATTTGAGAATAGAGCGGTACGGCGAAAAGCAGAAAACCGATCAGTGTGATCAGTCGCTTTTTGTAAACGTTGAGATTTTTCATACGCAGAGATTTTTGTGATTAAATGCTATTTCAAGCGACTAATCTATTCTCTGGATGGAAGGATGTCCTAGTTTATTCCACAGACCTTTTCGGGAATTAAACCAATGGTGCTGCTGGCTCAATCAGATTTGACGAGCATTCAAGGAATTCTGAAGTAAAATTAGTGGGCTACTAATGGGCGATAATCAGCATTTTGCCTTTGTCCGAACTGTTTGTTTCTTGAACGAAATAAACACCATTTGCAAGGTCCGAAACATTTACTTTGAAGATGTTTGAACTGGTGCTCAGGCTTTTCAATACCTTGCCTTGTAGATCACAAATGACAAAGGAATTGTTGCTGTTTCCTGGCGTTTCAATTGTCACCTCGTTACTGCTTGGATTTGGATAAATATTGAATGAAGTGGATGCTGTTATTTCGTCAATTCCCAAAATGCAATAATCAGCTATTTGAGTTGCAACAGCGTTTCGACGGTTGTTGATGAAGGACTTTAATCCTGCAATGTTTTCTCCGCCGGGAGTTCCAGGTACATTGATGGTATTCGAAAGATTGTCTTCAAATTGCTGATTGGTGAAAAATTTGTTTGGATCGGCATAGACGGATGGACGGATGAGGTTGGCCAAAGAATCAATGCGATGGTACAATCCGGCAGGACTGAAATTGAAATCCAAATAGGTGCAAATAACATTTTCGTACATGGCATAATACGTTGAATCGGCCATGAGTTTCTCTATCAAAGGACGGTTGCCTGAAGGTGGACTGAAATAATTCATGTTCATTTGCTCGAGCTGCGATACAGACATTCCCATGTTGAAATTTCCAAATGCTTCATTGGCATCCCACGAAATGAATTTGAATTGGGAGGTCAACGAATCGTGGTACAGGTAATAATTGTGTCCACTTCCAATGTACGAATCCAAATTGGCGAATAGGTTGTGAGCAGCCCATGTTTTGATGAAATTTTCACTGTCGAAAATGGGATTGAGTGCCTCATGCAGATTGCCAGGTGTATTGTTCAACGTATTGATGAATGTGATGAGATCTGCCCAATCGTTTAAAGATTCATTCAGTTTGAGCTCGTATTTTGGCTCATAAAGGGATTGTTGTGCACCCAACCATTTTAAATCACCAGAAGGGTCGCCTTTGAATAAATTTCCTTTGTCATCTTGAAAAGCATTGCTCAAAAAAGTTTTATCTATTTCTTCCACGGTGGTGTACAATCCCCACAATTGATCATTGATGTACACATTGGCAAAGTGCGCACGCGGGGCATAACAACCGTTTGCATTTAGAAAATCGAACATGAGTTTTTCACGCAGCAGGGTAGGGTCTTTGAATGCATTATTCAGGTTAAGTTTCTTCAAACCATCATAATTCTGAGCATTGACAAATTCATTGAAATCCAGTTTGAATGATTTCTTGACACTTGTGTTGTTGTATGAGGAATTGCCTTTCATTTTTACGCCGCAATCAGCGAGTAAAACCCCATCAATTTCAATGTCGGCTTTAATGTAAAAATCACCGGCATAACTATCGATTAAGGAATCCCAATAGGCATTTTGATGAAAGGTCAGACGGATTTCGTGAATGTTCTGATACGCATGAAAATTCGCACCTTCGTTTTGGGCATGTAAAAGGAAGAATTGAAAAAATAGTAAGAGCGCAAGAAAATGTTTCATGATCAAGTATTTTAATTAAATGTAAGGATTTTTTTGTTGTTAGGGCAGTTCTGCTAGCAATTGAACAGCAGGAATGTCTGCTGCGGCCCATTTCAAGTCGCTCAGTTCATTCTTTTGCAGCCATTGAAAGTTGATGTGTTCACTCAAAGTTGGTTGTTTGTCTGTGGTTCGACAGAGGAAGAAATGGATGATGATTTTAAAATCTGGATAAGTATGATGATGGGTCAGAAGCCTTGATTCGATGGTGATGTGCATGGAAAGTTCTTCCATGATTTCGCGTTTCAAAGCAATTTCAAGTGTTTCGTCGGGCTTGACTTTTCCTCCTGGAAATTCATAGTTGAAGGAGGTGTAAGCGTATTTCGTTTCACCCTTTTGCAGACAAAGTATTTTGTCATTTTCTTGAATTACTGCTGCGACAACTTCTACCTCTTTCATCTCGAAAACTATTGAA
>JBIIQP010000162.1:0-5885 GCA_044341975.1 Crocinitomicaceae bacterium | reverse complement strand
TTTATGCCTTTGAGTGGAGAAATCACTGAATTTAACTCAAATTTGGAAGCTAATCCAGAGCTTGTTAATTCTGATCCATACGGTGAAGGGTGGATGATTAAAGTAAAATTATCAAACCCGTCTGAAGTTGAAGATTTGTTGGATGCAGCAGCATATTCAGCATTGATTGGCTAAAAATTGATTGATGATATCTAAAAATCCCTCTCCTTCATGGATTGAGGGATTTTTTTTGTCTCATCCATTTATCCTAATAACTCGATGTGGCCCCGCCAATATTTTCTATGGGATGCCAAGTAGTTTTTAGCTCTTGTGTATCTATAACCATATACAGATCCTGTGATTCAGGTTTCATCCAATCTTTCTGCTGAACTGCAACTCTTTTAATATTGGCTAAAGCATTCTCCTTTATGATTTTCAAAATTGTTGGATCTTCACCGCCATAAACAATCGCGTTGACATCCATATGAGAAGCTAACGTTTCCGTCAATTCATGAGTAGATCCTGTTAATATGTTTACTACCCCACCCGGCACATCAGAAGAGTGAAGGACTTCTGCAAATGTAATTGCACACAATGGCATATCTTCCGACGCAAGAACCACACATGAATTGCCACCTGCAATGACTGGCATCAACACCGAAACAAGTCCTAATAAAGATGTATTTTGGGGTGCAAAAACTCCAACAACTCCCGTCGGTTCATATACGGAAAAATTGAAGTGTGATGAAGAAACAGGATTTACTGCACTTAGCACCTGGTTGTATTTGTCACACCACCCGGCATAATAGACAATCCTATCGATTGCAATTTCAACTTCTTTTTCAGCCTTTGTCTTTCCGACACCCTGCACTTGCAGCTCAGCAATAAACTGATCCCTTCTACCTTCTAGCATTTCTGCAATGCGGTATAAAATCTGGCCTCTATTAAAAGCTGTTTTTTCAGACCACCCTCCAAAAGCCTTACGGGCAGCTTGAACTGCATTTCGAACATCCTTCCGGGAAGACAAACAAATATTGGCAATTGAGGTACCTTTTGTATTTTTCAAGGCATAAAATCTCCCCGATTCAGTGCGAGGAAACTGTCCTCCGATGAAAAGCTTATAAGTCTTCAAAATCTCTATTCTCGCCATGTTTCTTTTATTTAAGATAAGCACTTAATCCATGAAGACCGCCTTCTCTGCCAAAACCACTTTCTTTGTAACCACCAAACGGCGAAGTTGGATCAAATTTATTATAGGTATTTGCCCAAATCACACCTGCTCTTAACTTGGTTGTTAAATTAAATATCCTAGAACCTTTATCAGTCCATACACCAGCCGCCAAACCAAACGGTGTATTATTGGCCTTCTGAATTACCTCATCAACAGTTCTAAAAGTTTGTATTGTAAGGACAGGTCCAAAAATCTCTTCTTGGGCAATTAAACTTGATTGGGCAACATTTAAGAATAACGTTGGCGGACAATAATATCCTTTAGAAGGAATGTTGCAAACCGGCTGATACATTTCTGCCCCCTCCTTTTTGCCGATCTTTAAATACTTATTTATCGTATCAAGTTGCTCTTTGGAATTGATTGCACCGATATCGGTATTTTTATCCAGAGGATTGCCAACATACAACGTTTCCATGCGCTGCTTCAATTTTTGAACAACACGTTCAGCAATATTTTCTTGAACAAACAACCTCGATCCAGCGCAGCATACATGGCCTTGGTTAAAGAATATTCCATTCACAATTCCCTCTACTGCTTGATCAATTGGTGCGTCATCAAATATAATATTGGCAGATTTACCACCCAATTCCAAGGTTACTTTTTTTGATGTTCCTGCAACAGCTTTTTGAATAATTTTTCCAACACCAGTTGAGCCTGTAAAGGCAATTTTATCAATATCAGCATGATCAACTATTGAAGCGCCAGTGTCACCATGACCTGTCACGATATTAACAACCCCGGGAGGCAATCCTGCTTCATCAATAATTTCAGCTAATTTAAGTGCGGTAAGAGGTGTCGTTTCAGCAGGCTTCAGCACAACCGTATTACCAGTAGCAAGCGCTGGAGCAATTTTCCATGCAGCCATTAATAGAGGGAAATTCCAAGGTATTATTTGACCAGCAACTCCTAGGGATTCAATTTTTCGGTTTGGAAATGCATATTCTAATTTATCCGCCCAGCCCGCATAATAAAAGAAATGATTGCACGCTAAAGGAACGTCCACATCTCTTGATTCTCGAATAGTTTTTCCAGCATCCAAGGTCTCAATTACCGCAAACTCACGCGCCCGTTCTTGCATTAACCGTGCAATTCGATAGATGTATTTTGCTCTTTCGGAACCTGGCATTTTTGACCAGACTTCGTTATATGCTTTTCGTGCCGCTTTGACTGCCTTATCAACATCAAGAGCATTTCCATGAGCAACTTCCGTCAATTTTTGTTCATTAGCTGGATTGACAGTATCGAAATACTTACCTGAAGTCGGTTTCACCCATTTACCATCAATGTAGAGGTCATACCTTTCTTTCAATTCAATATGAGAAGTACTCTCTAATGATGGTGCGTAATCCCAAGAAGGAACTTCTATTTTTTCGACTTTTTTTGCCATTTCACTCTCTTAATCAATTGAAAAATAATCCGATGATTGATAAATACCTGTTTCAGACTTGATGATTTGCATCAACACATCATTTGCAAGGCTGCTAGCGCCAAATCGAAACCATTCATTGTTTAACCAAGCATCTCCAAGCACCTCTTTTACCATCACTAAATTATGTAATGCTAGCTTCGATGTGGATATTCCACCGGCAGGCTTCATACCTATCATAATTCCTGTTTTATCAAAGTAATCCTTGATGGCCATTAACATTGTGTATGTAACCTGCATTGTTGCCGCTGGTTGAATTTTACCAGTTGAAGTCTTAATGAAATCTGCACCAGCATGTATGGCCAAATCAGATGCCTTGCGAACATTATCAAGTGTTGCAAGTTCACCTGTTTCCAATATGACTTTTAATCTTGCTTTACCACAAACTTCCTTGATTGATGCAATCTCATCAAAGACAAATGAATATTCTCCTGCCAAGAATTTACCTCTTGAAATAACCATGTCAATTTCGTCAGCCCCTTCATCAACTGCAAAACGAGTGTCCAATAACTTAACATCCATTGGGGCTTGGCCACTTGGAAAAGCAGTAGATACTGAAGCTACCTTAACACCTGAATCTTTCAATTCTTTTTTTGCAAACGCAACCATTGAAGGATATACGCAAACTGCAGCAACCGTTGGCAAACCCGGGTGAGTATCGTACAGATGAAGTGCTTTATAACACATCTGTTTTACTTTCCCTGGCGTATCTTTTCCTTCAAGCGTTGTCAAATCAATCATACTTAAAGCCATTTTAAGACCTTGTAGTTTTGACTCATTTTTTATACTTCTGGTTTGAAAACGCGCCACTCTTTCTTCAACTCCGACTTTATCAATAGCAGGTGAATCAACCATTTGCAAATTAAAATTCGATATTTTTTTTCTGGTTTGGCTCATTGATTTTAAACGCTTAGACTAATGTAAATTTAGAAACAAATACCAAATAGAAAAGGCCCCATCAGGAGCCTTTTCACTTTTTCACTAGTTTGATTAAAGTTGTCCATCAGAATGATATAGTCCATTCTTGTAGACTTTAACTTTCAACAGGATTCCATCACGATCATATTCGTAAACTTTACCATCCCATAATAAACCGTTTTTAAAATTACCATCTTGCCAAATTTCGTCATTCGAATTAAACACTTTGTTATAACCGTTTGGTTGAAATTTAGCACCCTTCGTTTTAGGAGATGTAACTTTCGGTGCCGTTTCTTTTGATATTCCTGGATCAACAACTTTTACAGCTGGATTAACCATTTCTTTTTGTTCACTTTTCTCTACAGAACCTTCTGTATTGTAATAAAGGATTTCTTTTACATCTCCGTTCTCGAAATAACGAACTGCTTTTCCTGTAGGCTTGCCATCTTCAGCCATGTATTCAAATTCAACTTGACCATTTGGATAGAAATACTTCACAGAGCCCTCCTCTTTTCCAGTTTCATTGTACCTGGCTTGGTATTCAACTTTACCATTCTCATGGAATCGTTTCAATGAATCTTGATAAAGATTTCTCACAAAAGTACCTTGCTCTTTTATCTTGCCATTGGCATAATACTTTACATAAGGTCCTTGAGGACGATTATTGACGTACTCTCCTTTTAATTTTGGAGTAGCGCCATCGTTGTGATATTTAATCCACTGTCCTTCCTTACGGTCGTCTTTGTAATCTCCTTCTTCAATTTTGCCATCAGAAGGGTATCCTTCCTGAGGACGATCCTTCCCGAAATAAATCCAACGACCTTGCTTCCTGCCATCCGAATCCTTTTTATTAATATCTGGATTTTGTGGGCCTTGATTGGGTGAAGCAATAACAACAGATGTGCTCAAAGTGAGCAAAAATGCTAGGAAAATTGAAAAATATTTCGCTAAAACCATTAAGAAAATCTTTTTTCGTACATGCAATATAACAAATATTCTAATTATGCATGCATTGAATCAATATTTTTTTCGTCAAAGTTAGCTAAACTTTCGACGAAACACTGAAAACATACTAATTTTTTAGTAGTCCAACATTAACATTATCAAGCATTACCTTGACCATTTCACTCAAACCGAATTTTTCTTTCCAGCCCCAATCTTCCCTTGCAGCGCTATCATCAATTGACCCTGGCCAACTATCAGCAATTGACTGACGAAAATCCGGAGCGTAAGATATTCCAAAAGACGGTATATGTTTTTTTATCTCTTCAGCGATTTGAGAAGGCGTAAAACTGCAACCAGATAAATTATATGCAGCGTGAACTTTTAATGAGGATAACGGGGCATCCATCAATTCAATCGTACCTCTTATCGCATCTTCCATGAACATCATTGGCAATGCCGAATCTTTATCTAAAAAACTCACATATTGTCCTTTTATCTTTGCTTGATAAAAAATATCAACTGCATAATCAGTTGTACCACCCCCCGGAAGACTTGTGTAAGAAATCAATCCAGGATAACGTATGCTGCGAACGTCCACTCCAAAATTCTTATTGTAGTATTCACACCACCTTTCTCCTGCAAGTTTTGAAATTCCGTAGATAGTTGTTGGCTCCGTAACAGTGCACTGTGGGGTATTAATCCTCGGAGTTGAAGGTCCAAAAACAGCAATCGAACTTGGCCAAAATATTTTGTCGATATACTTTTCCTTTGCCAAGTCCAGAATTGTAAATAACCCCTCCATGTTTAAACGCCATGCAAAATCAGGATTTTTCTCAGCAGTTGCCGACAAAAGAGCTGCCAAAAGATAAACGGTCTTAACGTTGTTTTCAATTATATAATTCCTGACAGATTCTCGATCCAAAATGTCCATCTTAACGTAAGGGCCATTCGACAAGATTTCTGGACAATCAGTTCTAACGTCCGCGGCAACAACATTTTCATTGCCATATTTCCTCCTGAGCTCAAGCACGAGTTCCGTTCCGATTTGACCACAGGCACCAATAATAATCGTCTTCGACATCTAAAGCATGTTTCCGACAAAGTTAAAATTTGATGCGGGTTGCAATGAGACTTCTTTGAAAAAAAATTAAATATTATCAAAACACTGATACAAATCATTTTTTTTAGTGACCATAATACCTAATTTTGTTCTATATTTAGTCTATGTGGATTGACTTAAACATATTACTTCTCTTTCTAATCAAAAGAAATCCTGAATGATTTACAATCAGAAAGTAATTCATTGTTTAAACTTTAATATTTAAAATCATTATGCCATTTTATCATAAATTAGGACAAATACCCCATAAAAGACACACTGTATTC